>JAKAVX010000629.1 GCA_021827465.1 Deltaproteobacteria bacterium
GACGTGTCTCAAGCTGCTTGGCACAGAGGTCATCCCGCAGTTGCGCGAGATCGGCAAGGAGTTGGGTCTTAAGAGTCCATTCGAGCGGACACCGGGGTCAGTGCCTCTGAGTCCGAGCGGCAAACCGGAATACGTGGGCTCGATGGAGGGGCTTCAGGCATAAAAACGACGCCCACGGCGGTTCACCTGCGAGCCACCGTGGGCGCCTTTGAGATGCGATGAGCGGAGCATAACGCAGAGGTCATTAACGGTAGGAGGGCTTTATATGCACGTAATGTACTTCACCGAACGGCCTTATCTTTACGTTCCCGAGAACGAGGTTTTGAAGATCCAAAGCTTCTTCGGCGTGCCCAACCGCCACTTTGATCCCGCCAAGGGTGCCCAACTTCTCAACGAGTATCTCGACGATAAGATTCTGGCCGAGGAGCTCGGTTTCGATGCCGTAATGCTCAATGAACATCACGGCACACCGTTCTGCATGGGCGCCGTAATGGATACGGAGGCCGCGATCCTCGCACGCATCACCAAGAAGGTCCGCATCGTGCTCCTCGGCAATCCGCTACCGGTCGTCGCTAACCCACTGCGCCTGGCCGAGGAGCTGGCGATGATCGACATGATCTCCGGCGGGCGGCTGGTGCCCGGATGGGTGCGCGGCGCGGGCAGCGAGCAGCTCGCCAACAACGCCAACCCAGCCTACAACCGCGAATATTTTAACGAGGCGCACGATCTCATACTCGCGGCCTGGACGCGTCCCGGTCCGTTCCGCTGGGAGACCAAACATTTCAATTATCGCTTCGTAAATCCGTGGGTGCTCCCGCTTCAGAAGCCGCATCCCCCGATCTGGATCCCCGGCTTGGTCAGCCCCGAGACGCTGTTGTGGTGCGCCAAGCACAGATATCCATATCTCGCGCTTTCGACCTACCTCGAGCCGACGGTCGAGATGTGGAACATGTACACCCAGGCAGCGGCGAAAGAGGGCTACCAGGCCGGCACCGAGAATTTCGGCTACCTGCAGAAGGTCTTCGTGGCGGAGACCGAGGAGAAGGCGCAGGAGCTGGGCAAGATGGATCTGTTCGCCGGCGGACTAACGCATTTCGCGCGCGGCGAGTGGATGTTCCCGCCAGGATACAATTCCAAGGAAGCGACACGGCGGATGGCGCGGCAATTCACCGATCCGAACAACCCCAACGGACCGGCGTTTTTTCAGTCGCAAGAAGGCGACGTCGACATCGATAAGCTGCGCAAAGCGATCTACGCCGGCTATGAAGCCGCCCAAAAGGCGAGCCAGCTCATCGTAGGCACGCCCAAGACGGTTATCCCAAGACTCAAACACATCCTGGACGTCTTGCGGCCGGGCATTTTCGCATTTTGGCAAAACGACGGGCCGATCTCGACCGAGGCTCGCCGCACGAACCTGAGATTGATTGCACAGGAGGTGATTCCGCCGCTGCGCGAGCATGCGCGCAAACTGGGCCTGAAGGATCCGTTCGAGCGCGCACCGGGCTCGGTCCCGCTGGGTGCCTCCGGCAAGCCCGAGCCGGTGGCACGCGCGGAGGCGCTAGCGGCAATGGCGTAGGAACTGGTGTCTCGCACGGCGGTGCTAGGCGCTGATAACGATAAGCGGCGATGCGCGTCCCCGAAGAGGGAGGCGCATCGCCGCCTGCCTTTTGCGCTGACGCTCGTGCGCGCACGATCTGGAAACCGCTCGACGGTGCATACTGAGAACCGGCTTTCGATAACCTAAAAACCCAGTGGATTGAATAGATTACGGTCAAGTTGGGGTCGAAGTGTGCAAATTTTGCCGAGAACATAACCCCGCGATCTCGTCTCATCCGTTGATTTAGGCCCCTTTCTCGGCGGCATGCTGCTTGCTGCTCCGATGACTGCTGATCTTTGGTCGGGCGACCGAGATTAGGAAGGTTGGGCCGAGCTTTTACGTGAAATCGAGCGCATCCAGGAGTGTCCTCCGTGGCGCACTCATCGTTCTTTCCTGCGATGATTCTCAGGAATCGTCTCGCAGGCTTGCCAAATTGGCAGAGATGATGGGCGTTGAAGCCATCCTGATTGATACGCGCGAAGCGAATCTAGAAGAGATCACGGCAAGGTCCAATTTACGAGGCATCGATTGCCTCGCTGCGAGCTGCAAGTCTCTCAAATTTCTTACGCGCAACGGCCAAGACCTGGACCGAGTAGTTAAAACGCTGCTCCCCAGTTTCGGGCCGTCCCTGTTCTACGGCTTCGATCCAGAAGCTCCTGAAGATCAGGCTTTGCTGGAAAAATTGGCCGGGTCGTCGCCCCTGCATCTGGTGAAGCTATCGGGAGACTCACTGGAGGTTTCGTTTAGTAAGCAGCTACCTGACGCTTGCAAGCAATTGCGAGGGCTATCGTTCGCAGCGCCAGGTTCCGAGGCAAATCGACACGCGTTTGAACCAGGTCATCCGACCGCAGAATCGGATACCCTGATGACTGTTAAGGGCAAACCTGTTCTTGTTCGCGTTGACAGAGGGAGTGAGCAATCTTTTTTGCTCTCCAGTAACGCGATTATCGATATCGAAGACCCTGCCACTCCCGGCGAACTCTCTGCGGCAGCGTACCTGGAGCTGGCACCGTGGCTCATTTTTCTTCGCAGTGCGTTCAGCGATCAATGTTGGCACAACCCAAATCCACGTGCCGCGTGGATCATAGACGACCCACTGCTGAAACCACAGTACGGATTTTTGCGCTACTGCGACCTACTCGCGGCGACGGATGCTGACGGGTTCGCAGTCAGCATCGCGTTTATTCCCTGGAATCGCCGGCGCAGCGATCCCGCAACCGTAGGGCTGTTTAAAAATCGCCCCGACCGACTGTCGCTGTGCGTTCACGGTTCAGACCACACCGGCGGAGAGTTTCAGACCGGCGAC
>JAKAVX010000630.1 GCA_021827465.1 Deltaproteobacteria bacterium
CGGCGTGGCAAAAGTGCGAAACCGATGCCCAAGCCATCCATGAATCGCATACTCCGCGAACGTCCACGCGGAGACGCCACCCGCAAACAGGACCACTTCGGCGAGCATGAGCCAAATTTTAAGCGTGCGGGGGAAAGCGGGCAATGCAGTCCTATTCCTGCATTACGCGGGACGGACATCGAGACCTTGATTCATATTCTAATAATGAAATATATCATAAGTGTAATCAGATGGCGCCCCGGCCGATTCGGGCCGCGGCGCCGTGCAAATAACTTCTCTCACGGAGGACGCTTCCCATGTGGAACTCCGACAACCGTTTTCTCAATGGCAACTACGCCCCGTGGCGCGAAGAGGGCGACGCCTTCGACCTCGAAGTCGATGGCGACATTCCGCGCGAGCTCTCAGGCGCTCTCTACCGGATCGGCCCAAATCCGCACTTCAAGCCCGCCGGCCGCTATCACTGGTTCGACGGCGACGGAATGGTGCACGCGTTCCTGCTCCGCGACGGTCGCGCCGCCTATCGCAATCGCTACGTGAAGACCGACGGCCTGAAGGCCGAGATGAAGTACGGCCGCGCGCTCTACGGCGGATTGATCGAAGGCCTGACGCGCGAAGTCCCCGCCGACGCGCCGCCAATGAAGAATCAGGCCAACACCAATATCATCGGCTACGCTGGCCGGCTGCTCGCCCTGATGGAAGCCGGATTGCCGACCGAGCTTGGGCCCGAGTCGCTCGGAACCGTCGGGATGTACAGCTTTGGTGGCAAGCTTAACGGACCGATGACGGCGCATCCGAAGTACGATCCCGCAAACGGCGACCTGCTGTTCTTCGGCTACTCGCCGTTCCCGCCCTACGTGACCTGGTACCGTGCCGACAAGGCGGGAAATCTGCTCGAGGCGCGCGCGATCGATTCCGGGCTGCCGGTAATGATGCACGATTTCGTTGCCACCGATAATTACGCGATTTTCTTTGTGTGTCCGTCCGTGTTCCGGATCGAGAACGCCGCGAAGGGATTGCCGGTGATGAACTGGGAGCCGGAGCACGGCACGAAGATCGGCGCGATGAATCGCAAGTCGGGCGAGGTCAAATGGTTCCACATCGGCCCGTTTTTCGTGTTTCACTTCCTCAACGCCTACGAGGAAAACGGCTCGCTCATCGTCGACGGTTGCCGCTTCAAATCGCTCGACATGGGCGCCTACTCGTTTGGTGAACCGCCGTTACCGTGGCGATGGACGCTTAACCTGAAAGATGGTTCCGTGCGCGACCGCCAAATCGACGACATCGTGAACGAATTTCCGCGCCTCGACGAGCGCCGCGCCGGCCTACGGCATCGCTATGGCTACTTCGCCGCAAGCAGCGGTGCCACCGAGCGCGGCCTGGGCTTCAACGCCGTCGTCAAGCGCGACTACGATACCGGCGCGCGCGAGATTCAGACGCTGGGCGGCAAGATGGCGCCAAGCGAGCCCGTGTTCGTACCGCGCACCGGTGCGTCGGCGGAGGACGACGGCTACGTACTTTCGGTCTGGTATGATCCCGCGGAAAATTCGAGCGAGATGGTGATCCAGCACGCGCAGGACTTCGGCGGCCAGCCGGTGGCGCGCGTCAAAGCTCCTCATCGCGTGCCGTTCGGATTCCACGGCAATTGGGTGCCCGCCGCCTGAGCGAGAACGTCACAGCGATCGCGATGAACAAGCTGTCTCCACTGGCAAAGCGCACGGCGCGCATCGGACGCCCTCCGATGCGCGCCGACGCCAAAGCTGCCGCCCCTCGCGAGCGTGGTGTCGCCGTCAAATCGTCCCTCGAGTACGCTCTGCTCGGACTGGTCAGTGAGGCGCCGGGTGTCACCGGCTACGACATCGTGAAAAGATTCGACCTCTCGATGCGCCATTACTGGCACGCGCATCAGGGGCAGATCTATCCGACTCTCGAACGGATGGAGACCGCTGGATGGATCAAGAGCCGGGAGGTGATTCAGCACGGCCGTCCCAACAAGCGCGAGTTCTCTATTACGGCGGCCGGCTCCCGCGCGCTCCAAAAATGGCTGACGAGCCCGTTCGAGAAGATGAAGCTCAAGTACGGATCGATGCTTCGCACGCGCTTCATGGGCCATCTGGGCGCCGACGCCGCCCTAGCGCAGCTCCGCGAGTACAGGCTTCAGACGCAGGTCTATCTGGACGAGTTGCGGGAGATCGAGCGCGGATTCTTCGCGCGTTTCCGGAACTATCCCGACGAGAACTACATGTTTTCCTTCTTCACGCTTCGCCACGGCATCGGCTGGATGGAACACAACCTGCGATGGTGCGATTGGGCGATAGCCGAGGTCGAACGAAATCGCGCCCTGTTCCGTTAGCGCCATTTCCGCCGTCCGGATATAAATCCGCTGGCAGCCATTCTTGGTCTAGACCTTGGCGCCGTATCGGGTATTCTAGTGCGGGCGGCTGAATTTCGTCCGCATTCTATCGTCTAAACGAGAAGGGCCGCGGCCTGTGCGCCGCGCCCGACTGTTCAGGAGGTTTGCATGGCCAGGAAAATCGCCGCCATCGCGGGCGGCGTGGTGCTCGGACTCATTATCGCTTTCGCGCGCGCCGGCGCGTTCCCGTTCTGGAGTTCCGGCGACAACGGCACATCGAAGTCTCAATCCTCAAGCCCGCAGGCTTCCGCTTCGTCAGCCTCGGCCCCGCTCGTAACGACAGAGACTCCTCCGATCATCCCGAAGGACGGCGGACGACTTGGCGCGACCGGGTCGTTTGCGCCATTGGTCAAACGCGTGATGCCGACGGTCGTCAACGTCGCGGTCGTTCAGGACGTCAAACCTTCCGGAATGCCGTTCGAGATGGCGCCGGGCGACGAAGGCGATCAGGGTGGCGGCGAAGGTGGCGGAGGCGGACCACCGATGCCTCCGG
>JAKAVX010000008.1 GCA_021827465.1 Deltaproteobacteria bacterium
CAGCGGCATGACCGCGGCCCGGACGGCAGGACGCACCGATGCCAGCCAGTTTGCAGCGATTACGCCCAACGCCAGGAACGAGAGCATCATGAGACGTGCCGGCAGTGCCTTATTCAGAATCGGCAGGAGGGGGAAGATTTTCCCCGGCAAGCCGCCCCAGTCAACGCCGCCGATCTGCAGGCGAGGTCCCAGGGCGAGCACGCTGGCGATTATGAATGAATCGACCAGTATTTTTCCAAGTGGCTCGCGCCAATGATGCCAGGCGTAAAGCGCGGCAACCGCCAGCATGGGCAACCCTACGTATGCATCTACCTCCGCGATGCCGTATGTCGAGAAAGACGCGGCCAGAGCCTGAATATGCGAGAGGCTGCCGATCGCAGATGTCGGCGTCGGAACGATGAAGTTGAGCAGATCGGCGGAGTAAGCCGTCATCGACCATATCGGACCGGTTCGCCACTCGCTTCCGAGCATGTCGTAAATATAGGGGCTGACTATCAGCAGCGAAAATCCATAGGCGAGAGCGACCGGTATCGAAAGTGCGTTCAGCCGGGAGCGAATCTCGCGGGGCGCAAATGAATAGCCAAGCAGAGCTATCAAGGCGCCGGTTGCAGTCGTTGTTGCGAAAACTTCGACTGAGATCAGAAACTGCCCGACCAGGATCACGGTCAGAACAGCCACCAGAGTCCGGCGGCTGATTTGGCCCTCGATTGCTTTCACGACAACCAGCACGGCGAGCGGTACGAGGAACACAAGTGTCATATGCGGGTGACTTCCGACGAGCTGGCCGAGAATGTATGCCGAGAATCCGAACAGGTAGCCGCCGACCAGCGCCGGCCACCATGCTCCTGAAATCTGCCGGCACAGCAGGAACGCGGTCCACGCCGCCAGCGCAGGCGCCAAAACGCACATCACGTTGTAAGAAACAACGGGCCCCGCTGCCGCCGTCACTGGCCACATCGCGAGGCTCGCCGCCGGAATTGCGGTCATCCAGGTGAGGTTCAATCCGTGCGGTGACCAGACGTAGTCGGTGAACAACGGATTCAAACCGTGACGAAGCGCGTACGGCCACCATGCCATTGACCAAATGAATGCTGAAGGATCAGTCCCGATGCCGAAGTGAGAGTCACCCAGATGGCCGGCTATGGCGCGGCCGAGGATCGCGAACGATAGCAACAGGTACACCGTCAGAGCGATCAACCCGCATCGATCGTCCAGCCAACGGCCACGAGTTCCTTGTTCCCTGCGCACCAACCCTTCCCCGCCTCCTTTGGGACGGCGACGTCCGAAATTGGCTCACCTGGTCCGGCGGATTTTTCGCCAAGCGCTCCGAATGCCGACAATCGCGCGGAAGCGGCCCAGCTCAGCGCGGAAACCCGCATAATTTACGCTTTCGAGTGCTTCTTCCGGCTCCCCTCGATTTCCCGGATCTCGGCTAGCGCATGAATTTATTCTGCTTGCCGGGGGCGGGGGTCGAACCCGCACTCGCCTTGCGGCGAAGGGGATTTTAAGTCCCCTGTGTCTACCTGTTCCACCACCCCGGCGTGACATCAGCCGCGCGGTCCGTCTCCCAGGTTCGCTGACCTGGAAGACCGGCCGCGTTTGCGCACATCCGAACTTTAGCGGAGCGCCACGGCGATTTCATCGCGCACTGCGTCCGAATCCGCGCTAATCTTCGCCGGACTGCCTCGCATTTTTCCGAAACCTTCACGGCGCATTAGCGTCCCATATTGCAGGTAGATCAATCGTCCTCGGAAACTCGACATATCGAAGAGCTGCCACAATCATGAAAGACTGTAAGAGGGCGCATCCGTGATGGACACCAAGCCCGAATCGAATCACGCCCTGATAGGACTCAATCGCGCCGGCATTGTTGCCATAGCGGCAGCCGCGCTCGCCTGTTCGTGGCTGTCCGGATGCAGCGTCGGCTCGGCTCCTATCAAGACGACGCCGGCCGTGGTCGCTTCGCCCCTGCCCGGGCAGCTTTCAGTCGGGGTGCAGAAGGCGGAGAGCGTCGGCGGCGTAGTGCCGGTTTACGTCTCGATCGCGAACGGCACCGACATTCCCCGGGCCGTTATGCCGAGCCAGATTTTCGCCATCAATGAAGCCGGCGAGCGGGTCGGGCCGCTTCCGCCGGGCGAGGCGGCGCGGCGAGCGGGCGGCGCCGAAGAGCTGAAAGCCGCGCTCGCGAGCGCAGCGGTGAGCGGCGTCGCGGGCGGCGCGGTCGGTGCGGGAGCGGGCGCCGTGGTCGGCTCGGTGGTCGGCGGTGGCGGAGGCGTCGGCCAGGGTGCGCTAATCGGCTCGGCGATCGGAGCGGCGGAAGGGATGTTTCGCGGCGTCGGCAAGGGCCAGGCGCGCGCCGATCGCGAGGCGCGCCAGCAGATACAATCGCTCGCGCTCAAGCGCGACGACGTGAGGCATAACTTCACGGTAAGCGGTTACGTGTTCTTTCCCGAGGGCGGCTACCGCGAAATCGACGTGCTGCTCATCAACCGCGAAACCGGCGACACCGAGATGATCCGAAGGCCGTGGCCTTGAGCGCGGCTGCCCTTCGCGGCGTCCGGCGGATAACGTCCCGCACCGATGCCGGGCGGCGCAAGCGCGCGACGCCTACAGCATCGACTTGATCACCAGGATCTCGCCGCCGCGACGCCCGTTCCCGGCCGGGTCCACCACCACAATCTCATTGCCCACGAACCGAAGACCATTGGGATCGACGAAGCCGGTCGCGAACTTGCGCGCTACGCCCTTGTCCAGGCGCAGCACCTCCCCGTCGCGCGCGCCGTGATTCTTTTTTGCAGGCTGCCCGGCGTCACCGATAAAGAACTGGCTGTGGTACTCGCCGAAGCCCGCCGACGCGAAGCCCCATCCGGTAGGCCGTATGAATCCGACCAGGTAATAGTTGTTCTCAAGCTTGCCGTCCGCGCCGAGCATCCCGATCCGCCCAACCTTGGCCGCGACCTCGCTGCGCGGCCTCATCCCGAGCATCATCGCACCCCGCGCCTTGGGATCGTTCGCCGGCGCGAAGGTCAGATTGGTTATCTCCCACGGGATCGGCTTGTCCAAAGTCGCAAAGACACGAGCTTTGCCGTCGGGACCGGTCTCATAGATGGTGGCGTTGCCGTTGGCGACCGCGTAGAGCTTGCCCGCGAATGGGCGGGACGCCGGCCCGAATTCGAGGTCGCGGCAATCGGTCGGTTCGCCCTTGCCGATTTTACCGGCCTTGGGCAGCGTCGCGAAGGTGCTCGCCTTGCCCGACTTGTCGATTCGATCGACGACGCATACTCCGCCCTTGCCCGCCGCGGAAAGGACGAAAATCTGGCCCGCGTAGGAGCCGAAACCCGCAGGCGCAATCGCAAGTCCCGCGGGACGGCTTATTTTCGCGAGCTTGACGGCGCGTCCGCCGGAAATCGGAACCGAAAAGACGGCGCCTGAGGCGTCGGAGAAGACCAGTTTGCCGTGGCCCTCGCTCTGGACGTAAACCGGGTCCTTCGCGCCGGTTATCTTGACCGCGTTGACGACGTAGGGCACTTCGGCCGTCGGTCCCGCCGCGCGGGCGGCAGCGATCGGACCGCGCGGTCCGCTCCCAATCGCGATAATCGAAGCCGTGGCGAGAGTCGCCAGGCCTGCCCGAAGCCGTCTATTTCCGTTCCTTGTGCATGAGTTCATCGAGCGCCTCGTTGACGAAGTACTTTTGGTCCGGATCGCGATCGTCAAGCTCCGATTTGCGCCGCGAGACCCATTCGGCGAGTCCGATCACGGCCGCCTCCGCCGGATCGGTAATCTGAAGCCCCCGCGCCACCTCTTCGAGCCCGGCAAAAAGCTCGTCGGGCAGCTCAATTTCCAATCTTCTTCCGGCCATTTCGATCAGCCCTCCATATAGTCTTTACGGCCACGGCTCGTCAAAATGATCTCTCGCTTAGCCGCACGCCGAAGACGCCGGCGGGCGCGGGCATCTCTCCAGGTTCTACGAAGCCTGCCTTACGTTCCTGGCTTTCGGACATAACGAGCGCCCATCCCGCACGGCTCGCCGCGCCCGCCGACTCGCGCAATAATCATCGATGGTGAGGTCTCGGCACGGACCCTCCCTGCGCCGGGCGATTCCGCTTGCGGACTTGAGGCGGGCGGAAAGTGTAAGATTTGCACCACAACCGGCTGCAACCCCTGAATAGACGAGCCCAAGGGGAGAAGCTGCCCGAAATTGACGGGCTTTGCGATCGGAGGCGCTTACGAACAAGGCTCAGAAATATCTTGGCGCAATCGTCGAATACCTCGACCAGGGCCGCTTCCGGCCCGGCCTGGTGGTGCGCGAGAACGATCGCAAGCTCACCCTGAGCGACGCCTCGGGGCGGGAAAAAACCATCGCGAGCGACCTCGTGATGGCGCGTTATTCGGATCGCAGGGCGAACGCCGCAAACCTGCCCGAGGTGCTTTCGGATCTCGAAGCCGAACGCGCCGGACTTCAGGCCGAACTCGATCTCTATCTCCTGTGGGAGGTCGTCCACGAGCAGGCGCGAAGCTTCACCGCCGCCGAGCTGGCCGAGCTGTTCTTCGGCCGGCGCTCGCAGGCGGCCGCCTCCGTGATGCTCGAGGCGCTTCTGAGCGACCGGCTCTATTTCATCCGCCGCCATATGGAATTTATCGCGCGAAGTCCTGAGCAGGTCGAAAGGCTTCGCGTCCAGGCCGAGCGGGTCAGGATGCGCTCGGAAGAATTCCGCGATGTTCAGCGCGTGATGCGCCAGGTGCTTGCGGGCGATTACTCCCCGCCGGCGCCGGACCAAATCGCCGCGATAACCGCCCGGCTCAAGCCCTATATAGAAAACCCGTTCACGCGAAGCCGCGAGACCGCCACGCTGCTCGAGCAGGCCGCGCCCGATATCGAGCCGGTCGAAGCCGCCTACGAAATTCTCGACCGCCTCGGCCAGGCGCCACCCGTTCCCCGTTTTGCCGCGATTGGCGGCCTTCGCGTCGAGTTCCCCTCCGAAGTGATTGCCGAAGCCCGGGACGCAAAGCCGCCCGAACGATCCCTGATAAGCGCCGGCTACACGCTCACCATCGACGACGAGGACACGGTCGAAATCGACGACGCGCTTTCATGCGAGGAGCTTCCCGGCGGGGGTCTTCGAGTGCGCATTCATATAGCGCTGGTCGCCGATTTCGTCGCCAAGGACGGCGCGATGGATCGCGAGGCGGCGGAACGGGTGACCAGCGTCTATCTGCCGGAGACGACCGTGCGGATGCTTCCGGACGCGGTTTCGTGCGAGGCGGCAAGCCTGGTCGCGGGAAACGAGCGTCCCGTCTTCACCACCGAAGTGGCGCTCTCGGCCCAAGGCGAGATACTGGAGACAGCGATATACCCGGGACGAATCGCTATTGGGCAGCGCCTCACTTACGACGAGGCCGACAGGATCATCGCCGGCGGCGGCGCGCACAGCGAGGTCGCGCGCACGCTCGGCCTGCTCAACACTGCTGCCGGATGGCTTCGCGAGCGCCGTAGGCGCGCGGGCGCCCTGCTCGTGCAAAGACGCGAGACCAAGGTCAAGGTGCACGGCGACGAGATCGACGTGCGGATGATCGACGCGTCAGCGCCAAGCCGCACGCTGGTCGGCGAATTCATGATTCTCAGCAACTTCGTGGCGGCGCGCTACGCGGCTGATAATCGGATACCGATTATCTACCGGGTGCAACCGCGCACCGGCGGCGAACTGCCTGCTCAGCGCCCGCGTCTTTCGCTTTACCCCGAGTATCATGCCGGTATCGGACTGGACTGCTACGCGCAGGTGAGTTCTCCGATAAGGCGTTACGCGGACCTGGTTCTCCAGCGCCAACTCGTCGCGACCCTTTCGGGCACGCCCGGGTCTGTTTACTCGCCCGATGAACTGCTCAAGGTCCTGGCCGGCGCCGAGAACGCCGAAGCCGAACGGCGCGAACTCGAACGGCGCGCCAAGCGCTACTGGATACTTCGTTACCTCGAGCGCAACGCGCAGGACATGGAGCTTGCCGCGTTCGCCTTCCGCGACGGAGCCACGGCGGAACTGGTTGATTTCGGAGTGCGCGGCACCCTGCACGGCGCCCCGACCCTTGAAAATCAGTATCCGGTCGCGGTGCAGATAACCCGAGTCGATCCGATCCGCGGATGGCTCGTGATGAGCTATGTACGCCCGAGACTGGAGGCGACGGAGGGTGCCCCGTAACGGCACCCTCCGCCCCGGATGACGCTCAGCTCTCTGTCCACACGGCCCCGTTCGAAGGATTATCGGCCTCAGGAGATTTCCCGAAAGCTGTCCTGCTCAAGGCGCCAGCGGTCGATCGATTCGACGTTGAAGCGCCAGTCGCTTCCCACCTTGAACGCAGGCAGACGCCCACGCTTAAGCTGACGGTAAATCGTCGAAGGATGCACCTTCAGATAGTCAGATAGCTCCTTGACGGTCATCACTCGGCTGCTCTCGAACTTCATTCGCCCAACGTCCTCCTATCACGCCATTTTGCGGTCATCGCCGCGTTGTCTTGGACATGTCGCAATCGGCGTGCCGTAGCGCAGCCGAGGAAAATCCGCGCAAATACCTGCAACTTAGGCG
The DNA here is from genome assembly GCA_021827465.1 of Deltaproteobacteria bacterium. The sequence continues at coordinate 6,576 of JAKAVX010000008.1, forward strand.
GACCTTATCCCTTTACAGCGTTAGTAATTTGCCGCTGCGACATAAAATTGGCGCGCTCGGAATGTCAGCGCCAATCAAAGAAAACCGTCGCATCCCAGGACGGCAAATGTCCCTCCCTGAAACTCCGCGATCGCCCGCGTATCGGCTTCGTGATGCCGCTAAACCTTCGCGATGAGGTCGTCAGCGGTCTCCTTTACCAGCCGTAGCACGCCCGCTTCGTCGGAGGCGCGCGGCAGCAGAATCAGCCGGTTCACCCCGAGATCGGCGAAGCGCTTTGCCACGTCACGATCGACCTTGATCGACGGTGTTACGCTTATCTCGAGTTCCTCGAATTTTCTTCCCGCCTCGCCGCATGCGGCGCGAAGCCCTTTCAGGCAATTCTCGGTTGCCGCCAAATCCAGCGCGAAGCCGTACCATCCCCGCGCAAGCCGCGCCGCGCGGCTGAACGCCTCGGGCGTATGTCCGCCGAACACCACCTCCGGATGCGGCTTCTGCACCGGACGCGGCATCGCGTTCACCCCGCCGAACGACACGTACTTGCCGCGATACTCCGGCTTCTCCATCGACCAGATTGCGCGCATCGCGGCCAGATAATCCTCGCTGCGCGCGCCCTTGTGATCGAATGGAATGCCGATCGCGTCGAACTCGGGCTTCAGATAGCCCACCCCGATTCCGAAGATGAGCCGCCCGCCCGAGAGCACGTCGAGCGAGGCGAGTTCCTTCGCCAGCACCAGCGGATTTCGCTGCGGCAGAATGATGATTCCCGTGCCAAGGCGGATCGTCGTCGTATGCGCCGCGATGAACGAAAGCGCCACCACCGGATCGAGCATCGGATAATCAGCCGGCACCGGCGAGGGCGGGACGCGCGGGTCGGGCACCACCACGTGCTCGCCCGTCCACACGCTGTCGAATCCCGCTTCCTCCGCCGCGCGCGACACCGCCGCCGCTGTTTTGGGAGCCGCACAGGGACCGTTATTGACTGCGAAAAGGCCGAATTTCATGGGCGCTGCTTACCACGAACGCCGGGCTGTTAAAAGGCGGCGGCGAATCATCCCGCGCCGTTTGACCAGCGAATCGAGCCTCCGGATAATCGCGAAGATCTTGGATGGATAACCGGCGATGAGGTGCTCACAATGCGGCTTCGACGCGCTCGCGCAATCCGCCTTCTGTTCGCGATGCGGCGCGCGGCTGAGCCAGCCGAAACCCGCCGACGTGCGCGAGTACGCACTCGCGCTCATCCGGCGCTCCTACTGGCATTACGCCAGCGTCTTCGTAGTCGGCGCCCTGATGGTCGCCTTCGGCGCGGGAATCATCTACCGCGGGCCCGGCAATGACAGGGCGGGGCTCGCGCTGATACTCGCCGGGTTCGTGGTATGGGCGCTCGTTCCGCTCGCTCATCGCGCTGTCACCTGGCGTGTCACGTCCGACCGCCTCATCGAGAAACGCGGACTCCTTGCGACAACCCGCCGCGAGGTGGAACTTTCCGATATCCGCTCGATAGAGGTCAGCCGGCGCCTGGCACAGCGCGTGGTCGGATTGGGCGACGTCATAATCGCCTCCGCCGCGAGCGCCGACTATCTGATCCGGATGGTTGACGTGCGCGACCCGGACGCCGTGGCGGAAACAGTGCGCAAGGCGAGACTCAAGCGCCTCGCCTAGCGGCGCGTGGCAGGAAGGGGAACGCGGAGCGGTTCGCGATGGGCAAAGGGCCTGATTTGCGTTACGAGCGAAAGCTCTGGCGCGCGGGAGTCGAGGCGGTTGCGGGAGTGGACGAAGCCGGGGTCGGTCCGATGGCCGGGCCGGTGGTGGCGGCCGCCGCGCTTTTCCCTCCCGAACTTTTCATCAAGGGCGTCAACGACTCCAAGAAGCTCACTCCCGAGCAGCGCGACAACCTGTTCGATCCAATCAGGGAAAAGGCTCTCAGTATCGGCGTGGGAATCGTCGATGTCGACGAGATCGACCGGCTCAACATCTATTGGGCCGCGATGCTCGCGATGAGGCGCGCGCTCGGCGCGATGGAGCCTCAGCCGACGCACGTTCTGGTCGACGGCCGGGCGATTCCCGGGCTGCTTCTGCCGCAGACCCGGATCGTGGGCGGCGATCGCAAGAGTTTCTGCATCGCGGCGGCGTCGATCGTCGCCAAGGTCACGCGCGACCGCATGATGGCGGAATACGACGAGCGCTTTCCCGGCTACGGATTCGCCGAGCACAAGGGATACTGCACGCCCGAGCATCTGGAGCTCCTGCGCGGTCTCGGCCCCTCCCCGATCCATCGCAGATCGTTCGCCCCCGTCGCCGCCGTGCTGCAGATGAAGCTGCTTTAGCAATGATCCGGGAGCTTCTCAGCCTGTTTCGCGAGCAGGCTTACAACGAGCGGCTCCGATGCGTCATTATTACGCGAGATGGAATTCGAGCTGTCCGATAGTCAGAAACAGATCCGCGACACCGTGGCCGCACTGTGCGCGCGCTTCGGCAATGAGTACTGGCGCCAATGCGATGAGAAGAACGCCTATCCTGAGGAATTCGTTAAAGCATTGAGTCAGGCTGGGTGGCTCGCGGCATTGATTCCCGAGGAGTATGGCGGGGCCGGGCTCGGGATGACGGAAGCGTCGGTGATCCTCGAAGAGATCAACCGCAGCGGCGGTAATGCCGTAGCTTGTCACGCCCAGATGTACACGATGGCGTCGGTCCTGAAGCACGGCTCGGCTGAGCAGAAGCGCCGATATCTGCCCGCAATAGCGTCGGGCGAGATGCGGCTGCAGTCGTTTGGAATTACTGAGCCGGATGCGGGTTCGGAAACGCCGCGGATCAAGACTTTCGCCCGGCGCGAGGGCGATCAGTACGTGGTCAACGGGCAAAAAATTTTCACTTCACGCTACCAGCATTCGGACATGCTGTTGCTGCTCACTCGCACCACGCCATTCGATCAGGTCAGCAAAAAGACCGACGGAATGAGCCTCTTTCTTGTCGATCTCAGGGAGAGCGGAGACGCGATCAAAGCGGTCCCGATCCCGACAATGGTAAACCACGGGACCAATCAGCTCTTCATCGACAACCTCGTCTTGCCGCGTGAGGCGCTGATCGGCGAAGAAGGAAAGGGATTTTCCTACGTATTAAGCTCACTGAACGCCGAGCGCATTCTGGTCGGCAGCGAATCAGTCGGCGACGGCCGCTGGTTCGTCGAATACGCCGTGAAGTATGCAAATGAGCGGCGCGTATTCGACCGGCCGATCGGCATGAATCAAAGCGTGCAGTTTCCAATTGCCAAAGCCCACGTGGCGGTGGAAGCGGCGAGCCTGATGAGGTTCAAGGCGGCGGCGCTTTTCGATGCAGCGCTGCCCTGCGGTGCCGAGGCGAACATGACCAAGTATCTCGCCTCCGAGGCAGCATGGGAGGCGGGAGAAGCTGCGATGAACGCGCTGGGCGGATACGGCTTTGCAAAGGAATACCACGTCGAGCGCAAATGGCGGGAGGCGCGCCTGTACCGGACCGCTCCGATTTCCAACAATTTGATCCTGAGCTTCGTCGGCGAACACTTGCTCGGGATGCCTCGATCCTACTGAGAGATCTTGTGGGTCGCGATGCTCCGGATGAAGCTGCTCTAGCCGCGACGACCCGGTTCACTCCGAGGCGTTTGCGTCGGTCGCGCAATTTGCCGCATACTTGAGGGCAAATGGCACACGCAGCGCATAGCGCGAGCGAGCCCGTCCGGATTGCGGAAATTCTTGGCGGAGAGCGTACTCTTGGACGGAAAATCCGAACCCCCCTTGAGCTAGAGGAGTGCGCGCGCGAGGGCTTTCCGGCCGGCGTCGTCAAGGCGCTGCTTGAGAAGTCGGTCGTCAGTTCGCGCGAACTCCACCTGTGGATCGTTCCCCGCCGCACGCTGGCCCATCGGATGAAAAAACGCCAGCGGTTGAGTCTTGACGAGTCGAATCGCGTATCCCGCGTCGCAAGGATTTATGCTCTCGCCGTGGAGACGCTCGGAGATCGCGACAAGGCTAATCGATGGCTTAGAAAACCGTTGCGCCGGTTCGGCGGGCGCACTCCGATGGAGATGATCGAGACCGACCTGGGCGCTAATCAAGTCGAGAACCTTCTCGGCCGGATCTCGCACGGACTGGCCGCTTGAGGGCATGGAGGCTTGCGCGGCGCCGATACGCCGCGCTCGACGGTGCGGGTGCGCGGCGCTACGGCGGGCGATGGAACCGGCCGGGTCTGCCAATCGTGTATGCGTCCGAGCATCTGTCGCTCGCAGTGCTCGAAATAATCGTCCACCTTGAAGTCGCGCTGGACGAGTTTCCCGCGGACTACGTCAAGATCGCTATCGACGTTCCCGACGCGCTTTCGATCCGCCGGGTCGAGAGATTACCGAAGGCCGAGGCCGAAATGACGGAGATCGGCTCTCGATGGTACGAATCCGGATCCAGTGCGGCGCTGGCGGTGCCTTCGATAGTAGTGCCCGAAGAGTTCAACCTGCTGTTCAACCCCGAGCACGCGGAATTCCGCAAGGTCAAGGCGGCGGCTCCGGAGCCCTTCCGGTTCGATCGGCGGCTGTTGCTGCACGCTTCGTAAGCGCGCGCCCTGCCCGCGCGCAATCGAGCGTCCGCGCCGCGGCGTCATCGCGCAGGCACGGTCGCTCCAGCACCCCCTTCCCCACCCTTCCCCGCAACTAAACGCGGGGGCAATCAGGCGTCGTCGCCCTGGCCTCTTTCATTTCACGAAACGGAAGAGCGATTTATCAGACGGCATTCGATTACCCCCGGCTTGAAGCCGGGCCGCGCATTTTGGAAACTGAACGCGGCCGTCGCTTTGCGCGAAGGCAACCGCCAGGAGGACAAGTGAGCGCGATGGACATCAACACGGGCACAAACGATCTTCTCGCCAGCCTGGACGATAACGTCCTGACTCTGACATTGAACCGCCCCGAGGCACGCAATGCGATGTCGGGTGCGATGACCAGCGCACTCGCCGAACAGCTCGCGAAGGCGGAACTCGACCCCGCCGTCAAGTGCATCGTGCTCACGGGCGCGGGCAAGGGTTTTTGCGCGGGCGGCGACGTCAAAGGGATGGCGGCGCGCGGCGACGGAACCGTGGGCGACAATACGATCGACGCCGCCATACATCGCCAGCGCATCAATCAGCGCGCAACCGCGGGAAAATTGTTCAAGATGCCGAAGCCAACGATCGCCGCTCTGCCGGGCGCTGCCGCCGGCGCGGGACTGGCGCTCGCGCTGGCGTGCGACATGCGGATAATGGCTGACACCGCCGTGCTGACCACCGCGTTTGCCCGCGTCGGCTTCTCCGGCGACTACGGTGGCACGTATTTTCTGACCCAACTCGTGGGTTCCGCCAAGGCGCGCGAACTCTATTACCTCTCCGAGCGCGTGAGCGCCGAGGAAGCGCTCCGGCTCGGACTGACAAACTGGGTCTGCGCTCCGGAACAACTCGCGCCGAGGACGCGCGAGATCGCAGGGCGGCTGGCCAAGGGACCGACCGTCGCGTTCCGCTACATGAAGGAAAACCTGAACCGCGCGCTTAACGGCGATATCGACGATTGTCTCGATCTCGAAGCCACGCATCATATCCATTGCGGACAGACCGAGGATCACCGCGAAGCGGCGAAGGCCTTCGTCGAAAAGCGCGAGCCGGTGTTCAAGGGACGCTAGCGGCATTCCATGCCGGCGGGGCACTCTTTCGATTCGTGACGCCGTCGCCAGCGCGCTCCCGTTGGTCGGGCTTTCCATGCGTTCTTTTCCGTCGCTCTGAGCGCCAGCGAAGAATCCCCGCGACGCGGGATGGCAGGAAAAAATCGCCTTCGGCGGATCCTTCGCTTCGGTCAGGGTGGCAATGAAGGCGGTGGGGAAAGAATCTTTTATTTTTTCGGGGCGGGTTCTGCGGAGACGTAGCGCAGGTAGCCGGCGATCCGGTAGCCGCCGCCGGGGCGATCCTTCGGATGGGTGATCCCGTCGAGCACCGGCACTTCCTCAAAATCAAACGGGCTCACGCCCTTAAGGCATGCCGCGTTGACGCCGTATTGATTGGGATTCGAGCGCCGGCGGTGATGCGTATAAATCCCGCACTTCGAGCAGAAATAGTGCTCCGCCACGCCCGTGTTGAATCGATAGAGCGTCAATGCGTTTTCGCCGGACTCGAACGAAATATCTCCCAATTCGGCGGACACCGCGACCGCGCCTCTCATCCTGCAGTACGAACAGTTGCATCGCCGGGCCGTGCTCAGGCCGTCGGATAGCCTGACTCGGAAACGCACCCTCCCACAGTGGCACGCGGCTTCCATCTCGATACGTTCGGCCATCGCGTCCAGCCTCCTTCGATATGTCGCGCAATATGTCGCGAAGTCTCAAAGATAGATCGTCAGCGCGCAGCGCGGAAGACTGACTGAAGCGCTCGTGGCGCTTCGAAGCAGCGTGAACCCGTGGCGCCTTGTTAAACGCACCGCACACCTGTGGGCGATGATCGCGGGCGAAGAAACAGACTTGATAAATGTTGATTACACGATTCCACCGCAGGGCCGATTGGAGTACAGTTGCAATTGGCGAACTTGATAAATGTTGATTTCGGGTTTTGCCACGGGGCGTACGGGAGTAGAATTGGAACTGCGCCGGAAACGGCGCGGAGGGTTTTCTTATGGCCCTTGAACGCGACAAACACGTGGCGCAGCACGCGCTGCTCACGCTCGACGAGGCTCAGCTTCTCGCCATGTACCGCAAGATGAGCCTCATTCGCCGCTTCGAAGAGAAATCGGCCGAGATGTACACGCGCGGCAAGATTACGGGCTTTTGCCATCTGTACGCCGGCGAAGAGGCGGTTGCGGTCGGCGCGATCGAGGCGCTCTACGACAAGGACTACGTCGTCTCGACCTACCGCGAGCACGGCCATTGCCTGGCCAAGGGCGCCGACCCGCGCGCGGTGATGGCGGAGTTGTTCGGGAAGTCAACCGGCATATCGCACGGACGCGGCGGCTCGATGCATCTGTTCGACCCCGATATCCGCTTCATGGGCGGCTACGCGATCGTGGGCGGCGGACTTCCGCTGGCGGTCGGTCTCGGGCTTTCGATCGCCTACAAGGAGGAGCCCGAGGTCGCGTGCTGCTTCTTCGGCGACGGCGCGTTGCCACAGGGCGCTTTCCACGAGTCGCTCAACCTGGCCTCGCTCTGGAAACTGCCGGTCATCTTCATCTGCGAGAACAATTTCTACGGGATGGGCACGCTGGTGCAGAACGCCGTCTGCCAGGAAGAGCTTTACCGCTTCGCCGAGCCGTACAAGATGCCCGGAGTGCGGGTGGACGGGATGGACGTGCTCGACGTGTACCGCGCGGTGACCGAGGCGGCGGCGCGTTCGCGCGAGGGCGACGGCCCGTCGCTCATCGAGGCGGTGACCTATCGCTTCCGCGGCCATTCGATGTCCGACCCGGTGGAATACCGCTCCAAGCGCGAGGAGCGCATCTGGCAGGAGCGCGACCCGATCAAGAACCTGCGCCGGCGCTTGCTTGCAGAGAAACGGGTCGCAGAGGCGCGCCTCGACCAGATAGACGCCGAGGTCGGCGCGGTTATCGACGACGCGGTCAAGTTCGCGGACGAGAGCCCCGAACCGTTGCTCGAAGAGATCAGCAAGAACGTTTACGTCGAGTGATCCGAGGGGAGGTCCGCGCATGTCCCAGATTACCTATCGTGAAGCATTGAACCAGGCGCTGCGCGAGGAACTCGATCGCGACGAGCGAATCTTCATCATGGGCGAGGAAGTCGGCTACTTCGGCGGCGCTTTCAAGGTGACCGACGGCCTGCTCGCGGTGTACGGCGAGAAGCGGGTGCGCGACACGCCCATATCCGAGCTTACCTTCGTCGGCGCGGGAATCGGCGCCGCGATGGGCGGGTTGCGCCCGATCGTCGAGCTGATGACGGTCAACTTCGGGCTGCTTGCGCTCGATCAGATCGTGAACAACGCGGCCAAGATTCATTACATGTTCGGCGGCAAGGCCAAGGTTCCAATAGTAATCCGCGCGCCGCAGGGCGCGGGCCATCAGTTGGGCGCGCAGCACAGCCAGAGCCTCGAAGCCTATTTCCTGCACTGCCCGGGGCTGCGCGTCGTGATTCCGGCCACGCCCGCCGACGCCAAGGGGCTGCTGAAGACGGCGCTTCGCCAGGAGGATCCGGTCGTCTTCCTCGAGCACGAATCGCTCTACCATGTGAAGGGCGAAGTGCCCGACGGCGAGCATCTGGTGCCCTTCGGCAAGGCGAGCGTGCTCCGCGAGGGCAAGGACATCACCCTGGTTTCGTACTCGAAATGCGTTTACGACACGCTGGCCGCCGCGCACGAACTGGAGAACATGGGTATCGACGCCGAGGTGATCGACCTCAGGACGCTGAATCCGCTCGATCTCGACACGGTCGTCGAATCCATCAAAAAGACCGGCAAGGCGATCGTCGTGTACGAGGGATGGCGCACCGGCGGCGCGGGCGCGGAGATCGCGGCGCAATTGTACGAGAAGGCCTTCGACCATCTCGATGCGCCGGTCGAGCGCGTCGCGACCATGGACATGCCGATGCCGTACAACGCGCGGCTGGAGAAGGCGGCGCTGCCGAGCCCGGCGCACATTATCAGTGCGGCGGAACGAATCGTGTAGGGTGAACGCGCGGACCGCGTGGCCCGCGCGTCACATGGGATGGCTGGTTGACGAGGCGATTTCCCGAAGGCGCCTGAACGCGAGATAACCGAGGACGAGCGTTCTTAGCGCCCATCTGTAGGGATCGAGATTTGCGCGGCGGGCAAGGCTCGCGTTGTAGAAGGCTTCGCCGATATGTGCGACGACTGTAAGGCAGAACACGAAGCGCGCCGCCTCTGCGAGAATCGAGTGCCGAACCCATGGCAATGCCATGAGCATACCGAGTCCTATCCAGAAGAACCCCGCCTGAAGCCATTCGCGCTCGGGAATTTCCGGAATTTCCAATCCAAGACACCTCCTGTTTTTCGCGCCTTCGCGTATCAATCCGCGCACGCCTTGTCGGTTCGCCTGGCTTGCGCCCACAATACGGAAAGAGCCGACTTATGAGCAACGAGATCACGATGCCGAAGCTCTCCGACACGATGGAGGAGGGAAAAATTCTGCGCTGGCTCAAGCATCCCGGCGACGAGATCCATCAGGGCGACGCGGTCGCCGAAGTGGAGACCGACAAGGCCGACATGGTGCTCGAAGCCTTCGACGACGGCGTGCTCGAGGAGCTGAAGCTCAAGGAGGGCGAGAGCGCTCCGGTCGGCGCGGTGATCGCGCTGATGCGTGCACCGGGCGAGGCTTTCGGCAAGCGCGCGAAACCGTCCGAGGCGCCGGTCGCGACGGCGATACCGGTTGAAGCGCCGGCCGCGAAACCGGCGGCCAAGCCTCGGATTGCCGAAAAAGCTCCCGCGCCCGCGGCGAAGCCCGTTCGCGAGGCGGAAAAGGCTCCGGCCGTTGCCCGCAAAGTGGCGGTCAAGGCCCCGCCCGAGATGGAGGAAGAGGAAGCAGGCCCTCCCGCGTTTCATCCCGCGATGGGACTTCATCCGTCGGCCGCTCCGACTGCGCTGGCCGCGCCGCCGCGCCAGCCGCTCAGGATCGTCGAGGCTCCCGAGGTCGAGCACGAGCGGCACAAGCTGCGCGCCTCGCCGCTTGCGCGCCGCGCGGCCGAAGAGGCCGGCGTCGATCTCGAGCACGTGCGCGGCACCGGGCCCGACGGCCGGATCACCAAGCACGACGTGGACAACTATCTGCGCGAGCAGCAGATGTTCAAATTCCGCCGCCTGGTCCATCCGCACGAAGGAGCGCCCGGCTCGCGCGAGGAGCTGTCCAAGATGCGCAAAACGATTGCGCAGCGGATGGCGCTGTCCAAGCGCGAGATACCGCACTTTTACGTGACCGTCGAAGTCGACATGGACGAGGCGGTGCGCTTCAAGAAGTCGATCGAGACCACCGAAATCTTCGAGGAAGACATCACCTACAACGACATGATCGTTAAGGCGACGGCGCTTGCGCTGGGGCGCTTTCCGCGGATGAACTCGTGGT
>JAKAVX010000631.1 GCA_021827465.1 Deltaproteobacteria bacterium
ATCGTCTGTGGCCGCGCGGTCTGAAGAAAGAGAATGCGCGTGTCGCGAAATGGGTGCGCGATCTGGGTCCGAGCGACGAGCTGAGGCGGTTTTTCGGCCACGACCCTGAGCGATGGAAGGAATTCCGAACGCGGTATCTGGCCGAACTCAAACGGCCCGAAGCGCGTTGCCTGCTCGAGGAACTGTTGGAGGTCGCGCGCAAGGGAAAACTTACGCTGGTTTACAGCGCGAAGGACGAGGCGCACAACCAGGCCCTTGTGATCAAAGAAGTACTCGATTCGGAATTGTGAATGTCCGTATTGCCGTCAGGTGCGGTGATTTTTGTCCAACGGAGGGCTGGAGCCAATGGCCGAGTATTTTTTCCCACACGACATTCGTCAGGATCTGCAGAGGCTGCGTTCGCTGAAACCGGACCTCTACAAGGCGTTTCATGATTTCAGCCAGGCGGTGTTCAAAGACGGAGCGCTGCCGAACAGGACCAAGCAATTAATCGCCATCGGCGTGGCACATGTTACTCAGTGTCCTTGGTGCATCAGCGGGCACACGCGGCTCGCCAAGTCCATGGGCATCACGGACGAGGAGATCGCCGAGGCAATTTTTGTCGCGATGGAGATGCGCGCCGGCGCAGCCTACACGCACGGTTCCATCGCCATCGAGGCCGCGGCGCAGGCCGATCAACACTGATGCGGTGAAGTTAGGGCAGGCTTGAGTTCCAGGAGGTTGCTTGGACGCCGAATCCCAACGACTGATGCGCCTGGGGATCGGGAAAATACTAATAAGGATCGCCGCGACGAGGGCAAATAACCAGGTTCCGGCAGAGGACTAGCCGGGATTGCTGGCACCCGGGTCTACTGCCGGAGTGCGCTGGATTTAAGGAGGGATGTATGTCGCTTCAAGGTGAACGTGGCGCGCAGAGGGAGGAATCGCAGGCGTTGCGGCCGCAGGCTGGCGGGGTGCTGCTGCTTAATCTTCATGACGAGGTCGAGCGCCTCAAGGCCTCGGAGGCGTGGGAGCGAACCGATCGGGCAAGCAAAAGCCTGGTCAAGGATCGCAGCCTGAACCTTCTATTGTTGGTTCTCAAGGCGGGCGCCCATCTCCATGAGCACCACATCAAGGGACCTTTCACGGTTATGCTGATATCCGGCTCGGCGGTGTTCCATGGCGGCAATCAAGACTATTCGATGCAACCCGGATCGGTAGTCGCCGTCGATGAGGGAATAATCCACTCAGCCGAAGCGCTCGCGGAATCGGTGCTTCTGATTACCACTTCGATGGGCCGGGCGGGCTAGAGTTCGCCGAAGGGTCAGCAGCGACCGATATTCTTTTAGTTAGTCAAGTCGAGAAAGGTGTAGGATAAAGTGCACCCAACGAAAAACGACCTTTCGGAAAAAATTCGGGCCGAGATCGTTCCTGTTCTGGCCGCGCGGCTTGCCGACTCGGTCGATCTGATGCATCAGGCGAAGCAGGCGCACTGGAACGTGAAGGGACCGGCTTTCATAGCGCTCCACAAGCTGTTTGACGAGATCGTGGGCGCGGCCGAGGAATTCATGGACGTGATCGCGGAGCGTATCGTTCAGCTCGGCGGCACGGACGAGGGGACGATCCAGGCTGCGGCGAAGCGCTCGACACTGAAGGAATATCCGCTCGGCATCACTGCTGAACGCGATCACGTCGAGGCACTTTCATCGGCGCTGGCTGCCTACGGCAAGGGCGTCCGCCGCGCGATCGACGAAAGCGACCGGCTTGGCGACAAAGACACAGCCGACCTTTTCACCGAGATCTCGCGCGGGACCGACAAGTATCTCTGGTTCGTCGAAGCTCATCTCGGCTAGGATTTTTGACGCTGGCGTCGGGCGCAGCCTGCCTGCCAGGGATGTCGATGCAGTACTTCACCTGCCGGTCTGCGACCCCAGTTTGGTTACGTCGGCGCGCCGGCTGTCCGTCTTGTACGGAGCCGGGGCAACCGTTGCCCGGATTTCCTTCTGGGGCTGGCCCGGCTCGCCCCAAATGACGGTAACCGCGGTGCCGGGTTCGCTATACTCAATGTCTATAGTGCATAGCGAGAGCATCTGGCGGAAGTAGTAGCTGTAACCCCGCGAGGTCGCGACGCCGACGAGCTTGCCGTTCCTCAAGACCTTGTCGGCGTACATGAAGCCTCGCTGATCGCGCGGGATCTCCATGTACTGGTACGGCTTGCCCTGGCGAAAGAGCGAGGCGTAAACGTCGACAACGTCTTCGGGGTCCCAGACGAGCGTTCTCATCGCCCGCTTGGGATGCGCGACTTCGGCCTCGAGCGCTTTGCGGCCGATAAAGTCGTGATCGAACTTGATGTTTTTTGCCCAGCCGAGTTCAACCGGGCTCCGGTACCAGGCGCTCACGTCGTCAGCCTCGAAGCTGCCGGCGAGGTTAAAAGTCGCCGCATATGTCGGCATGGCGGCCTTGAACTCGGCAAGGTACTCCTCCATGTCGCTCCCGAAGATGGCCGGTAGGTAGTCGGTCACGATCGTCGGGAAGCAAGCCTCGAGATGATTAATGTAAACGGTTCGTCCGCCCAGACGCCGGATCCCGAACTCCCTGCCAGCTTCCATAATGGCGTCGTAGATCTCGCTGGCATAGTGGCGCGGACCTTGGAGTTCGTATCCGATCTCACCCGCCATCCCCTGGCGAAGAGCCACAACCTCTCGGCCGTTGATGCGGATCTTTCCGAAGTGCATGAACCTTATATCGCGGATGCTCTGACCGGCCACCTTCTCGACCACGTAGAGCGCGTTGGGGCCGGAAACCTGGAAGTTGAACCAGTCGTCCTCTTCGGAAGCCGCGTTGTAGCGTCCGTGGCGCAGCTTGTAATCGGCCCAGAAGCCGCCCCGGCCGAACAGCATGAATTCCTATTCGCCGAG
>JAKAVX010000632.1 GCA_021827465.1 Deltaproteobacteria bacterium
TCCCGATGCCGGGTTCGACGCTGTCGCATCATCTCGACACTCTGACGCGCTCGCGGCTGCTGTCCGCGCGGCGTTCGAGCAGGTTCATATACTACGCGGTGGACTGGGAAAACACCGCGCGGCTGATCCGCTTCCTCACCGAAGACTGCTGCGCGGATCTGCACCGCGGCCTCTGGGCTAGCGGCGCTAATCGCGCGGCCGGTGCGCCACCGCGGTCGATGCCACGCGAGCGCGATAGCGGGGCGAAGCGCGAACGATGAGACGGGAATCCAAGTAGCGAGGAGTCACAAACATGCACAACGATACGATCAAGCGGGAAGTCCGCCAGACGTACGCTAGCGAAGCCACAAAGGTGCGCGATACCACCGCCCCGGCGTGTTGCGGGTCGCCAACCAGTATCATTACTTCCAATCTCTACGAGCAAAACGAGATCGCTGGGCTGCCGGATAAAGCAATTGCGGCATCGCTTGGATGCGGTAATCCGACCGCCTTGGCCGAGTTGAAGGCGGGTGAGACCGTCCTGGACCTCGGCTCGGGCGGCGGGATCGACGTCTTGCTGTCGGCGCGGCGGGTTGGTCCCGCGGGGAAAGCCTACGGTCTGGACATGACCGACGAGATGCTGGAATTGGCGCGCGATAATCAGCGCAAGGCGGGCGTCCAGAACGTCGAGTTCCTCCAAGGCGAGATCGAAAGCATCCCGCTGCCCGCCAACTCGGTTGACGTGATCATCTCGAATTGCGTCATCAACCTGTCGGCCGATAAGGATCGCGTTCTCGCCGAGGCGTTCCGTGTTCTCAAGCCCGGCGGGCGATTCGCGGTCTCGGACATCGTCGTGCTGGACGAAGTTCCCGGCGAGATCAAGCGGATGGTCGAACTGTGGGCAGGGTGTATCGCGGGCGCGCTCTCGGATCGCGAGTACGCGGCGAAGCTCGCGGGGGCCGGCTTCGTCGATATCGAGATCGAGCCGACGCGCGTTTACACCGCCGAGCAAGCCAGAGGCTTGCTCGGGAGCCTTGGCGCGGACGCTGAGCGTATCGCCGCGGCGGTAGACGGCAAGTTCGCCAGCGCCTTCATCCGCGCGCGCAAACCAATGTGATCGCGCGCGGAACTCAAGCCGCGCAGTGCAGCCAGAGTTCGTAATCGCGGGATTCGCGATTCCGCCGCTCTCGCCGCTTTTCCTAGCGATGCGGCGGCGCGCGACCGTACCGTAGCCCGTCCGCTCAACGCGGAATGTGCACGGCTTCGAGTTTCAGGCCGTCGGGGCTGGTGAAGAAGACCGCATAGTATCCGGGCATGTAGTCGTATTCGCGCGGGGTGTCGGTGACTTTGCCGCCGTGCCTTTCGATCTCGCCCGCGAGATTGTCAATCTGCGCGCGATTGTCGGCAGCGAAGGCAATCTCGCACAGGCCGACTCGATGTCGATGGAATTCGTCGGAGCGATACGGGGCCTCGGCCTCCTGTACCCATATCGAACCACCACTTTGAGTCCACCATCCGATTCCGCGCTTGGGACCGTCATCAGGAAAGCTCATTGTGTTTGTATATCCGAGCGCGGGCATCAGCCAAGAATAGAAGCGGCGTGCGTCCTCGAAGCGGTTAACGATGATCATCAAATGATCGATTCTGCCGGACATCGTCGATGCCTCTAAATAGACTGAAACTCGACCGCGCGAGTTATGTCAGCGGCCGAGTCGTGCGCGCAGCGCGTGTTCCATCACGCCGGGTGGTGGCGCCTTGCCGTTTAGGAGCTCGAAGGCGAGTTCGCCTTGTCCCACCAGCATCCCGGCTCCGTCGGCCGCCGGGCGTGCGCGGCCGAGGGCGGGTTTCAGGAACGCGGTTGGCTCCGCGGCGTAGAGCAGATCATAGAACAGACACTCGCGCGGCGTTGCAGCGTAATCAAGCGGCGCGAAGCGGCGCGTCGTCAGGCCCATCGGTGTGGCATTGATCACGCAAGCCGCGTCGGCGAGAATCGCCGCGTTTTCGAGCGCGTCGAGGCCGTGCGCCTCGATTCGGCTGCGCCGCCGCAGCATCGGCGCGAACCGCCGTGCGAGAAGCGCTGCGCGCGAGACAGTGCGATTCGATATCGCAATCGTCGCCGCGCGCATACGGATCGCGCATAGCACGGCCGCGGCGGCGGCGCCGCCGGCGCCGATAACGAGGACGAGGCGGCCCGAGAGATCGAGCTTGCGTGAGCGCAAGTCGCGTTCGAGGCCGCGTGCATCGGTATTATCGCCAACCAGGATGCCGCGCCGGTTTATGACACAGTTAATGGCGCCGAGGATACGCGCCTCGGCGCTCTGTTCGGAGATAATCCTGGCTGCGCGTTCCTTGTGCGGGACGGTCAGATTCACGCCGAGAATTCCGAGCGCCGCGATTGCGCGCAGAGCCGCGGCCAGATGCTGCGGCGTTACGTGAAAGGCAACGTAGCGGCGGTCAAGGCCGAGCGCCGCGTAAGCCGCGTTGTGCATCGCGGGCGACATCGAGTGCTCGACCGGGTCTCCGAAAATTGCGGTCAACGCCGTGGCGCCGGAAATTTCGCGCGCGTGCTGGCTGTCAGTGTCCATCGGGGCGGACGAGCGCTCAGATGCGCCTGCGGGCGGCGGCGCGAATCTCGGTACCGGTGACGACCCAGCTATAGGCGAGCCCTTCACGCGCAAATGCTTCGGCGCCGCCCTCGCCGCGGTCGACCAGCGTAAGCGCGGTGGTCACCGGGGCGCCGGACTCGCGCACTGCCGCGAGCGCTTCAAGGGTCGAGCCGCCGGTCGTGATCGTATCGTCAAGGACGGCGGTCTTGAGGCCGGTGGCAAAAGCGCCTTCGATCCGCTTTTGGAGGCCGTGTCCTTTGATTTCCTTGCGCACGAAGAAGCCGCGCAAGTCGACGCCGTGGCGATAG
>JAKAVX010000633.1 GCA_021827465.1 Deltaproteobacteria bacterium
GGAGGCCCAGGCAACCGAGCGGATCACCCTCTACGGGCTCCCCGTAGTCGCTGGACGCACCATCAGCTTGGCTCGCACCGATCCGGCCAGTGCCCGCGAGATCTTTATCCACCATGCGCTGATCGAGCAAGACTGGCACACTCCGCTGCCGATCCTGAACCGGATCCATGTTCATCGGGAGACCGCGGCCAAACTCGTTGCCCGTGTCCGGCACCACGGCACGTCGCTTGCCGAGGATGCACTGACGGAATTCTTTGACGCCGCGCTTCCCACGTCGGTCACCACCGGGAACCGCCTCGAGCACTGGTGGCGACACGCGAGCGAGCCGGAACGCCAGAGTCTCGTACTGCCCATCACCGCATTCGTCGGTGGGTCCGGCGTGAACTTCGATCCTGAGGATTATCCAGATTCGTGGGTGCAAGGCGCGCTCGAGCTACCGCTCCGATATTGCTTTGAGCCAGGTGCTGAGGAGGACGGTGTCACCGTAGAGATACCCATCGAAGTGCTCAACCAACTGACCAACGAGCCGTTCGACTGGCATATTCCTGGGTATCGCACCGAGATCGTCGAGACGCTCCTGCGAGGCCTGCCGAAACGCCTGCGTCGCACCCTCGTCCCGATTGCCGAAACCGCCGACCGGTTGGTCGAAGAGCTCGGCCCCGAAACAGGCGAGCTGCGGGCGAGCCTTGCGGTGCGCCTCAGCAAGCTCACCGGACAGCCATTGACCGATTTCGTTTTCGATCTCACTATCTTGCCGCCATATCTGCGAATGCGTTTCCTCGTCCATGACGAAGCCGGCGCCACGCTCGGTGCCGGCCGAGACCTCGGCGAACTACGACGTCAACTCGCATCCGCGCTGCAACTCGTCGTGGCACGAGTTTTTCCCGAGCTGGAGGCAAGGTCGGCAACAACGTGGGCGTTCGGGAATCTACACCGAGAGATCCAGCGGGGTCAGCTACGCGCCTATCCAACCTTGATCGATGAGGGAACCAGCGTCGCTGTCGCGATCGTCGACAGCCCTGACGTGCAAGCCGAGCAGATGTGGAAGGCAACGCGCCGGCTACTCGCTTTCGCCGCCCCCGTATCGGCGGTCCATATCCAGCGTCGCTTAACCAACGCCGCGAGGCTCGCATTGGCACGGTCCTTGGTGTCTGTCGACGGTCTCATCGAAGACTGCACGGTCGCCGCGCTCGACGCCATCATCGAAGGGGGCGCGGGACCATTTTTCGAAGCTGCGGGCTTTGCCGCGCTCGCCGACGTCGCTCGTCGCACGCTTGCTGACACAGTTGCTCGCGCCGCCACGCAAGCAGGCGACATCGTTGCGGAAGCGTCAGCGTTGCGCGCCCATCTCGCCGAGCTCGAGGTCGGAGACGTACGAGACGTGCTGCATGATGCGATTCATGACATCCGGCGTCAACTCGATGGGCTGGTCTATCCCGGTTTTGTCACCGACGCCGGCATCCAACGACTCACCGATATCGCGCGATATCTCAGTGCCATCTCCCAGCGGCTGGCCCAGCTTCCTGGCGATGCCCACCGAGACCGCGAGCGGCAGATGCGTGTTGCGGCGGTCGAGCGTCGCTTCGATGAGGTCCATGAACAGCTCGCCACCCGGGGTACGACGGTCCCCGAGCTCATTGAGGTGCGATGGATGCTGGAGGAGTTCCGGATTTCGGTGTGGGCCCAGCGCCTTCGGACCAAGGGCACCGTGAGCGAGGCTCGCATCCTGCGCGCCCTCGGGGAGCTGTCAGGCTGACGAGGCCGCGGCCACAGTCGCTCGCATCAGCTTCACGTGCCACTTCGTCCGATGAACTCACAACGACAAACTGCCGCGCGCGGTCTCACGGCGGCCCGTGCCTGGCATGGGAACAGGTAGCGGCACGCATGTGCACAGCACCCCCGCTGCCGCAACGCTCCCGGCGAGGGCGTGCGCAGAGATTCCTGCCGAGCCTCCTGCGACCGGCCGCAATCTTCTCGCCCTCGACGAAGGGGCAACCCATCGCTAAACAAAGGACCGGATAGCGTATCGATGCTCCACGATAGCCATACGAGCTGAGCGGCAATGGACGTGAGCGAGATTGCGCGGAGTCTCCGGCAATGAATGATCGCTTTCGTAGAAAGCTCGCGTGTCACGAATGCGGCGTCTCTACTCACCAGATGCTGTCTCCATTCGTTAACGTGATTCCCCGCGAAGCGTCGCACCTCTCACCTTCGATCGAGCTGCGATGCACTATCCGCCATCTGCGAATCGAGGCGCATCAAGATGCAGTGGCCCCTGGGTGAAGGATCTGGACGACCACGATTTCGTCTAGAAGCATTCAGGTGTTTTACACGCCTTAAGCAATGGTGCATTGTCACCACTGGGGTTGCGCTGACTCGCTTCCTCAGGAAAGAAATCGCGATGGGTACCGCGATGACGAAGCGGTCGCCAACACTTGCGCGGGTCACTTGGTGCCGCAGTGGCACCATAAGCGCTACGATCTGACGCACGAACCTCCGGATTGAGTGGGCTCGTTCTGGCCCTTGTCGGTCCGGTTTGTTAGACGGGGGGAGACAATTGTTCGGGCGCATCGCGGCCGGGCTCGGTGCACGTCCCGACGAAGTTGCCAGGCTTCGAGCCGTTATGGTGAGTTCGTTTCTCTTAGGGATGACGCTCGTCTTGTATTACTCAGCATCCAACGCGATCTTCCTGACGCGTTACGGCATCACGAAGTTACCCTACGTCTACATCGCCAACGGCTTTCTTGTCATTGTGTTTGGCATCGGGCTGTCCATCCTCGGGCGACACGTCATGTTCCGAACACAGACGCTCGTCGTAAATGGCTTCCTTGCGTTTGTCATCCTGCTCTTATGGGCTGGGATCAAAGCCAGCGGAAGCGACGCCGTAATC
>JAKAVX010000634.1 GCA_021827465.1 Deltaproteobacteria bacterium
TGTCGCCAAAGAACTGTTCCAGCACGTCCAGCGCGTGCGCGACGGACTGGATAACATAGTTCGCTTTTTCCCGCCTTACGACCATCCCGATCCCGTATCTTTGCTAGTCCGCAAGCCTGCCCATAGTCCTTTTGGGAAGGCGTTTTAATTTAGGCAGGGGGGTTGGGTATGTCAACGCCGCCAAAAAGACCTATCTGCGCGTCGATGGGCGACCCGCCGGTCGGCGCGACCGAGCCTGGCTTGCGCGCTGCTTTCTAGAGAGCGACGGCTCTGAGAATATGGAACAATCCGAACGAATCGCGCCAGTCGATTCGCCGTCTAACGGGTATGGGCGGTGACCGGATATCGCCGGCGCATGGAGAATCTTTGATAAGCCATCGCGGACTTCGCCATCTCGCGCTCAAGGTTTCCGACGTCGAACGGGCGCGCGAATTTTACCAGCGCGTCTTCGGGATGAGCGTCGTATGGCAACCCGATCCGGACAACGTTTATTTGTCCTCGGGATGCGACAATCTCGCGCTCCATCGCGGCGTCACCGGCGGTCGCGAGGCGCAGGCGCTCGACCATCTCGGCTTTATCGTGCCGACGCTCGCGGAACTGGAAGCAGCCTGGGAGTGGGCGCAGAAAAACCGCCTCGACATCGTCCATCCCCTGCGCCACCATCGTGACGGCTCGATGTCGTTTTATATCCGCGATCCGGACGGTAACGTTATCCAGCTTCTCTACGAGCCGTCGATAAGCCCGAAACGTTTCGCCTGACGAATTTCCGGCCGCGGCTTATCCAGCCGAAAAAGGGGAAAGGGCACATCCGCAATGCTGAAGAATCGCGCGAACGCTGAAGCAACCGCCGCCTACGCCGGACGCTTTCCGCATCTGCCGGCAAACTTCCGCTCCACGCTTGGACTTGCAATCTCGTCGATCGGAATCGGCACCTATCTCGGCAGTACCGACGAAAACAGCGACCGCGCTTACGCCGAGGCTTTGCGCGCGGCGCTTCGTGGCGGAATCAACCTGATAGACACCGCAATCAACTACCGTTTCCAGCGAAGTGAACGCACGATCGGAAAGGTGCTCGCCGAGATGGTCGCCGCGGGCGAAATTCGCCGCGAAGAAGTCGTGATCGCTACCAAGGGCGGTTACATCACGTTCGACGGCACGGTCCCGCCCAACCCGCATCAATGGTTCGACGAGCACTTCATCCAGACCGGGATCGTCAGTCCGGGCGATCTGGTCGAGGACTCGCACTGCATCACGCCGCGTTACCTGGAGCGGATGCTCGAGATGAGCCGCGAGAACCTCGGCCTTGAGACCATCGACATCTACTACCTGCACAATCCCGAGACCCAGCTCGTCGAGGTCGAACGCGTGGAGTTCCACACCCGTATCGCTCAGGCTTTCGAATTTCTCGAACGCGCCGTGGCGGATCGGCGAATCGCGGTTTACGGCACCGCGACCTGGAACGGCTTTCGCGCCGCCCCGACCGAGCGGGGATGGCTCGCGTTGGACGGACTGGCGCGTATCGCGCGCGAGGTCGGCGGCGACAGCCATCATTTCCGCGCGATCCAGCTTCCGTACAATCTCGCGATGCCCGAGGCGGTCACGTTCGCCAATCAGGGGGTGGCGTCGGAGAAGACCGCGCCGGTCGCGATGGCGAAGGAACTCGGGATGGGAGTGTTCGCGAGCGCCTCGCTGTTGCAGGGGCGGTTGGCGCACGGCCTTCCCGAAATCCTGAAGGAAGCTTTTCCCGAGCTTTCAACCGACGCGCAGCGCGCGCTTCAGTTCGTCCGCTCGACGCCGGGAATCGACGTGGCGCTGGTCGGGATGAAATCGACCCCGCACGTCGATGAAGTGCTGGCCCTGATGAAGCATCGCCCGGCCTCGCGCGCGGAGATGATGCAGCAATT
Source organism: Deltaproteobacteria bacterium (assembly GCA_021827465.1). The sequence continues at coordinate 1,905 of JAKAVX010000634.1, forward strand.
TCGCCCTTTTAAACCCTTTCGGACCGATTTGCGCGGGTGTGGGTGCGCCCGCCTAGCCGTCTTCCGAGGCGGAAAGCGAGCGCGCGGAGTCCGGCTCACGCACTTCGCAATCGAAGCGCCGCCGCTTGAGCTTGTGGCATACCTTGTGCGCGCGCCATTCGCTCAGATCGATAACCTGGAGTATGTATCCGCGCCGTCCGCGCTGCTCGTCGTGCACGAGTTCGAAGCGCGCTCCATGAAGTTCGTGCGGAGCGGTGCGGATAGCGCTATGCATCGCCCATCGCGCGTGCCGTATGGTTCGGAACGCGCCGCCGATCCGGATGCTGTAATCGCGCGAGGCCTGCGCCACAACCTCATGATGCTCGCGCGAAGCCGCCGCTTCGCGAACCCGTTCCGCCTTGACCGTCCGGCGCGCGACATCCCGCCGCTTGGGCACGCGATAATCGGCTTCAACCGGGGCGGATGCCGGTTCGATGGTGCTCGCGAGACGGACCGGAGCCGCCGCACCGTGAAGTTCTTCGGCAAATGCCACGTTCAGCAGACGCCTCATCTCGCGGTCGCGCCGGACGTAGGTCTCTCCGCCGAGCACGACGCCGACCACGCGATGGCCGTCGCGGACCGCGGAGCTTACCAGGTTGTAGCCCGACGCGCGGATAAAGCCGGTCTTCATCCCGTCACATCCTGGGTAATTTCCGAGCAGATGGTCGTGGCCCGGAACTATCTGGCCGTGAAAATCGAACTCGCGCACCGCGAAGAAGTGATAGTACAGCGGAAAGGTGTGGATCAGCGCGAGCGCAAGCGTCGCCATATCGCGCGCGGTCGTCTTCTGCTCCGGATTCGGCAGGCCCGACGCATTTTCGAACCGCGTGCGCGTCATCCCGAGCTTTTGCGCCTCGATATTCATCATCCGGGCGAAATTCGTCTCGTTTCCGCCCAGCGCCTCGCCAAGCACGACCGCGGCGTCACTGGCTGAGCGCGTCACGTT
>JAKAVX010000635.1 GCA_021827465.1 Deltaproteobacteria bacterium
GCCTCGATAATCAGCGTGGTATCGAGGTCGGTGCGGATCCGGTCGCGAACGTGCTGGTCGGCGGGCGTGTTCATCGCATCTCGCGCAGTTTCGCAAGCGCGCCGAGCCGGGAAGCGGGTTTGATTTCGACTCGCCGTTCCTCGTACGGGCCGCACACGCGCCGATAGTCGCACCATCGGCATTCGTTCGGTGCGGGCGCGGCGGGCAGGAAGGCCGACCCGAGCGCCTCGTCGAAAGTGCGGACGAAGGCCTGGTATCCCGTGCGCGCGGCGTCATTCATCTGAACCACGCGCTCTTCGTAGCCGCCCGCCGCGGTGCAGTAGTAGAGACGGCCTGACTCGACTTTCGCGCCAAGGACGCGTTCGGCGGCAAGCGCGTAGAGAATCGGCTGGAGGATCTTTCCGCCGCCGATTACGAAATTCCGCTCGGCGCGGACCCTGCCGGTCTTATGGTCGGTCACGCGAAGCGCGCCGTCGGGATTGTGCTCGACGAGATCGATCGAGCCGCGAAGATTGAGCCCGCCCTCCAGCGCGACCGGGTCGGGCGTGCTAGCGGGATCGGCCTGCTCGCGTTCGGAAAGGCCGAAGGCAAGCTCGAAGCGCTCGGGACACCATCGTTCGCGATCCTCGGCTGCAAGCCTGAGCCATTCCCTGAGATCGGCGCGAATTCCGTCGATCCCGTCTTTCCAGACGCGATCGATCGCCGGGCAAAGCTCGTCGTACCATCGCTCCGCGACCTGCTCGACGACCCGATCCAGTTCGCCGAGCACCGCTTCGAGGTTGTCGCCCGTGACGGGCAGCGCGCCGCGCTCGCGAAGCAGGCTCAGCACTTCGTACTGCATCTCGTGGGTAAGGCTTCCGCGCGTCAGCGGATCGATCACCTCGATCGCCTCGGCGTCCTCGCGCGGTTCGAGCCGGAAAACCGCCTGGAGCAAAAATCGATACGGGCAGGCGGCGAAATTCTGAAGCGCGGTCGGCGAGTACGAGCGCGCGCCCATCTGATGGCGTGCGAGAGCCGCCACTGCCGCGGGCTCGGGATCGACCAGGCCGTCGGCGGGCGTCCATCGCCGAAGCCATCGGCGCGCCCTGGCCCTGAGCGCACGCGCCAGATGATCGTTGGCGCCGAGCAGGTAATGCGCCGCGCCGGTAGTCGTGTCGGGATTTCGGTCGAGCAGGCGATCCAGGACCGCAAGGTCGAACTCGGCATCGTCTATCGCCTGCTGCGGCGTGGGCGGTGCGGGCCATCCGAGCCGCGTCGCCTGCTCGCACGAGGCGCGGCGCGCAAGTTCGTCGAAGCCGGGCAGCCGGCCCTCCGCGGCGCGCAGCAACTCCAGCGCATAGAATGACGGCACGCGCGGACGGCCCTGGTCGAGATCGACGCGCGCGTAGGTGAACATCGCGCGTTCCGACGCCGCTCCCGCCGCGAGCCTGAGCGCAAGGCGCTCGGCAGCCACGCGCTCCTCCTGGCGCTTGAGCATCGGGTTCGTCGCCGCGCGCAAGCGATCGGCCAGGATCGGATCCTCCGTGAGCTTCTTCGGGAACATCCGCTCGGCGAGCCCCGGAACGATCACGACCTCGAACGCCATCCCGCGCACATAGCCCGGCGGCGCGACGAACACCGCTCCGTAGCGCCGACGCGCGGGCGGCCGTTCCAGATACCCCAGGCGGTCGGCGAGCACGGCGCGGACCTCGTCGAGGCCGACCGGTCCGACCGGACCCATCGGCTCAAGCTCGGCAAGCGCCGCAAGAACCGGCTCGGCGTCGCGGATCGCAAGCTCGACCAGCGAGCGCAGCCATGCGAGCCATTCGCTCCACGCGGCCGAGCGCGGATGCGTCGCGAGCCTGCCGATTATGGGAAGTGCGACGGTCCTCAGATGGCCGAGGTCGAGCAGGTCGCGCTCAAGTGCGCGGACGCGATGCTCCTCGTCGGGCTCGAGTTCGGCGCGCTTTCTTTTGAGTTCGGCCTCGAGTCCCGCAAGCCGCCGCTCCCATCTTTCGCGACTGCCGATGACCGCGGCGTCGACCATCAGTTTTTCCCATCGCCACGGCGCGCGAACCGCTCCGTCTACGACCGGAACCGGATCGGTATCGGGCGGCTGGAGTTCGGGAACTTCAGGGCCGACTTCGAGGTCGGAGGCGAGCGCAGCGGCGAAGAGTTCGGTCGCGGGCGTGACAAACCCATCCGATGGTGCGGCGCGTCCGCGTTCGGGAACCTGCGCGAGCGAAAGGTATTCGGCGAAGCGGCTTGCCGAAAGATCTTCGGCGGCGCACGAAAGCATCGCGAGCAGCGCGCGTCCGCCCGGCTCCGGCCGTTTGGTTCCGGTTGCGAACTAAGCCTCGATCACCGCCCGGGCGAGCGCTTCTTCAAGGTAGGGGCCATAACGGTCGCCGGCGTGGCATAGCACTGCGATTCGGTCGAACGGCACGCCGCGGCGCGCTTCGGCCTGGATTCGGCGCGCGATCTCGACGCACTCATGCATCTCGCCCGGCGCTGAGACCAGCGTCACGGTTTCGTCAAGCGCGGTCTCGGGCGGCGCGGTCTCGGCGAAAAGATGCGTCTGCAGGCGGCCGAGCGAGGTTGCGGACTCGGGCGTGACGCGCGCGACCCGATCGCCGCTGACGCCGAGCGCTTCTTTGAGCAGCGCCTCGCCGGTCGAATCTCCCGCCGCGACGGTTGCGAGAAATCGCGGCGCTTTCGCGCAAAGCCGTGCGATGAAGTCGCGTTCGAGCGCGGTCTCGATCGCCACGTCGAGCATCAGGGTGGCAAGCCCTGCGAATCGCGGGAGCGGCGAGCTTTCGAGCGCGCTAATCGCCGCGACCAGCACAGCGGCGCGATCGGCGAGCCGGGCGCTGAGCAGCTCCTGCTCGAATTCGGCCAGGGTCAC
>JAKAVX010000636.1 GCA_021827465.1 Deltaproteobacteria bacterium
CCGGCGGCTGACCTCAACGAACCGAAGGCGGTACCGCGGTCGTGCTGTTCGCGACTGCTTCCGTGCCGAACGACATCGCGCCGGTCATCCCGAGCGGACCCGGCTCGGTCGGGCTTTGGAAGCATGGCACGGTTGCCTCGTATCCGGCCGAAACCATCACTGCCGGGGAATGCGGCTTATGCGGATCGCTCAGCGCGACGACGCCCTTGTAGACCGACACGTCGGTGAATTCATGGCATCCGCCGTACGTCGGGCGTGTCGCATTCTGGGTAAATGCCGTGTCAAACCTGGTGCCGCGCGCGGCCGCTACCGCGTTGGGCGTATGGACCTGGAAGTTCGGCGGTCCGGCGGTGACCTGAACGAATGAGCGGAGCACGCCGGAAAACAGGCTGACTCGGGTGGCCGCGCGTCCGCCCGCGCCGCCGAGCGTCTGCTGGTCGATCGCGAGGTTGCTCGACGCTCCGAGTTCGAGCCTGCTCTTGTCGGTAAGCACGATAATCACGTGCCCGTTCGGGCCGGTGATGACGCGATCGCCCACGTCAACGGTGGCGCCGGGCGCGAGCGCCGAGGTTGCCGTGCCGCGCTTGAGGCTCGCGACGCCGCTCACGACGGATACCGTTCCCGCAGTCTGCGCGAGCGCATAAGACGGCGCCGATGCGACGACTGCCGCGACGGCAAGAAACAGGGCAATCAGTACAGGGTTGCCGCGCTTCAGGCTCGGGAGCATTTAATCAAGCCATCCCAAAGTAGCAAATTTAGTATGTTGGATGCTTAGAGTCAGCGTAATCAATCATAAAGAATGTAGGACTTCAACACGTCATCGTGGATAACAAAAAGGCGCAGCCTATGCCGCGCCTTTTTTGATCATGCCGCTTCCCGGTCGCGAATCGGCGAATTATCGCTTCGAGTACTGCGGACGCTTGCGAGCCTTGTGCCGTCCGTATTTCTTGCGCTCGACCTCGCGAGGGTCGCGGGTCAGAAGACCGGCCTTGCGCAGCGGCGAACGCATCGCTTCCGCCACTGCCACCAGCGCGCGCGAAAGGCCGTGGCGCACCGCGTCGGCCTGGGCCGACGCGCCCCCGCCCTGAACCTTGACCAGCGCGTCGTACTGGCCGGTCGTCTCAGTGACGGCGAACGCCTCCAGAATGCGCATCCGGGACGTGTCGCGCGGAAAGTAGTCTTCGAGCGTGCGATCGTTGACGGTGATGGTGCCTGCGCCGGGAACGAGCCGCACGCGGGCCACCGCGGTCTTGCGTCGTCCAGTCGCCCAGATGGTCTTTTTCTTATCTGCCATGGGAATCGGATTCCTGCTCAGAGCTTGACGATTTCAGGCTTCTGCGCGGCGTGCGGATGCTCGGCGCCGGCGTAAACCTTGAGCTTGGTGTAGAGATGGCGCCCGAGGCGGTTCTTCGGCAGCATCCCGCGCACGGCCATCTCAATCAGTCTTTCAGGCCGGGTCTCGAGCAGCTTGCCGGCCCACAGGGTTTTGATTCCGCCCGGATACTCGGTATGCCGATGATAGAGCTTGTCCACCGCCTTGTTGCCGGTGAGCTTGACCTTGCCGGCGTTGATTACGACAACGAAGTCGCCGACGTCCTGGTTGGGCGTGAAATCGGGGCGATGCTTGCCGCGCAGGATTGACGCGGCGCGCGAGGCGACGCGTCCGAGCGCGCGCCCGTCGGCGTCGATCAGCATCCAATTGCGCGCGCGAAGCGCGTTTTCCTTCGAGATACTTTTGGTCTGTTCCGTCAGCTTCAAGGTCGTCTCATCCGCAGCCCGGGCGGCATTTTCCTTCTTTGCCTAAGCCGCCTCGGCAGCATTCGATATTGGCGGGGCCGATGGGATTTGAACCCACGACTTCCGACGTGACAGGCCGGCGTTCTAACCGAGCTGAACTACGACCCCGCCCGATCCATCCATGTTACATTTTCTATGGCGCGGGGCAAACAAGTCTATGCGTTCCTTGACCTCGCGGCAATCATTTGCGGTCCTGCTCGCCCTCGCCACCGCCTGCGCGCTGGGGTGGAATCTTGAGGCCATAGAAGAGATAGAGCCGATGTTCGCAAACGCGCCTTCGGACCAACGCACCGGATCGGACGCGCGTTGATTCCCTGAATCGCCGCGCCGTGCTCGGGAAGGTTTCGGCTTTTCTGCGCTACAGACCCGAAAAGCTCCGGTATTCCTGCTTCCACGGAGGCGAGTTGCGTATCGCCTCAATCACCTGCTCGGGATTCTCGACCACCGTCCACATCGCGCGATGGCGCTCGTCCATGAAACGCTGCCCGATCGAACGCTCTATCTGCGCCAGCATCGGGTCGTAAAATCCCCCCGTGTTGACGATTACGATCGGTCCGCAATAGAGCCCGAGCCGCTTCCAGCTCATCGCTTCGAACAGTTCCTCCCACGTGCCGCATCCGCCGGGCAACGCGACCACCGCGTCGACCTCCTGGATCATGAGCCGTTTACGCTCGTGCAAATCGTTGACCAGGATGAGCTCGGTCAGACGCTCGTGACCCCATTCGAGATCATCCATGAATCGCGGCAGCACTCCGATCACCCTGCCGCCCGCTGACAGCGCGCCGTCCGCCATCGCGCCCATCGAGCCCACCCTGCCTCCGCCGTACACAACCGTTACGCCGCTCTGAGCCAGAAGCACGCCCAGCCGGGTCGCCGCCTGATGATAGGCGGGATCACACTGGCGGCTGGAGGCGCAGTAAACACAGACGCGACCTATCGCGCTCATGAATTGAAGCGTAACGGAAGGAGCATGAAGCCGCCACCGCAGTTTCATCCGGGAAGAGACGGAGCTGATTTGCGCTTTGTCAACGGCTGACGTCAGGCCGATCCTTAATCGGTGCGTCAGATTGCCCCACGGCCTGCATA
>JAKAVX010000637.1:0-417 GCA_021827465.1 Deltaproteobacteria bacterium
CCGATCTGCCGGGATGATTGCCCCAGACTGATCCTTTACAGTGCCTAAGATGGTGCCTGTGATGGTCTGTGCACGGATTGGCCCGGGAAGAATAACTGCAACTAGGATAAATAGACAGGACAACGCCCCCAAGAGTGCTCGCTTCGATTGCATACTATTCCTCCGATTAACCCTTTTGTTTAACGATGGACTGATCTGGTCCGACCTCGTAATAGAATAGTGTGCTTATATATCGAAGCAAGGACTTATGTCAATAGAATATTTTCAGGAGTTTCCACATTTTTTCTAGGAGTCTGCCGGAGATAGGTATCGCCTGCAAGTTATCCTTTATAATCAACTAGTTATGTGACAGTATAGAACTCGCGAATTGTAGATTCTAAAGAGATACGAGATCTATTCCAGTCTAAAATTAAGGTA
>JAKAVX010000637.1:427-2882 GCA_021827465.1 Deltaproteobacteria bacterium
CAGTCCAAATAAGGCGCACGTATAACGAATGACTATTTCATGGAAGCGCTCGCATGAGTTATTTGAGCGATCGAAGAATTCGCTCGCCGGTGGCGTAAGTAGTCCCTTCCGCGGATCCTTCCCGGAGACCCTCTTCTTCCAGAACGCGGCGGGATCCAATCTGCAGGATGTCGACGGGAACTGGTACGTCGACTACGCGCTTGCTTGGGGTCCGCTCATCTTAGGCCACAAGCACCCTGCAATGGTGCAGGCAATCCGGAAGGCGTCCGAGTCTCCCCACAACTACGGCGCGCAGCACGAGCTGGAATTTTTAGTTGCCGAACAACTCTGCGGCCTCATTCCCTGCGCCGAGCGCGTCGCGTTGACATCGAGTGGCAGTGAGGCCGTGCAGTTGGCGATGCGGCTCGCGCGAGCTTTTACCAGCCGGAATCTCATCGTGAAGTTCGAAGGACACTACCACGGATGGATGGACTCCGCCTTGTTGAGCTACCATCCGTCGAGATCCGACATGGGCCCGGCGGAGGCGCCTCGAGCGGTTCTGGGTTCGGGTGGGCAGGTAAGGAATGCTGCCGACAACGTGGTCATCCTGCCTTGGAACGATAGGCAAGCGCTGGCGAACCAATTCGCGGCACGCGGCAATGAAATTGCCGCTGTTATCACTGAACCAGTCCTGTGCAATAGCGGCTGCCTGATGCCAGACGATGGCTTTCTGGCCGAACTCCGGCGCGTCACATCCGAGCATAAGGCGCTGTTGGTCTTTGACGAGATCATTACTGGCTTTCGCATTGCGACTGGTGGCGCGCAGAGCGTCTTTGAAGTGACGCCCGACATCGCTACGTTTGGCAAGGCAGTCGGCGGCGGCCTTCCCCTGAGTGTTGTTGCAGGCCGCAAGGACATCCTGGAGCAGATCTCCAACGGAAATGTTGTGTTCGGCGGAACATTTAATGGGAATTCCTTGAGCTTAGCTGGAGCTAGAGCGACGCTCGAAGAACTCTCAAGGGACGATGGCCGTCCCCTGGTAGATGCCGCGCAATTAGGCGAGGTACTGATGCGCGGCATCTGCGACGCCGGGAAGCGGCTTGGAATTCCGATCCAAACAACCGGATTTGGGACGGCATTCTCCGTTCATTTTACCGAGCGATCCACGATGCGAACCTACCGCGACACGCTGGACGATGACACCGAGCTGCTTCGTATTTGGCTGCGAGAGTGCCTGATGGAAGGCGTCTATCTCATGCCTGGGGGTCGCGTGTATACGTCGGTCGCGCATACGGCTAACGATATTGCGCGGACTCTAGAGGCCTTTGAGCGAGCATTGAAGCGCTGCCGAGACAGCGTCGTCATCCGTTAGAATTCTCCTTTGAGGTACGCCATGTGTTGATGGCCGGGAAAACAGCACTTGTAACCGGAGCGGCTGCCGGCATCGGTGCCGCGATCGCTCGCAAGTATTGCGACGAGGGGGCCAGAGTTTGGCTCTTGGACAAAGATGAACCCTCATTGCGACAAGTGACACAAGAGTTGCAAAGCCGGAATGCTTCTGCACGGATGTGCCTCGCGGATATCACGCGAACGGAAGAAGTTGATTCGGCAATTAAAGCGATCCATGCCCAGATTGGGTGTCTCGACGTTCTGGTTAACAACGCAGGAATGGACCCGCGCCGCTCATTTCTAGAGATGACGGAGGCGGAGTGGTTGAACGTGTTGGACGTGAACCTCAATGGCGCCTACCGGTGTACGCGCTTGGTTGTACCGGCAATGGTGGAACGTCGCGCGGGCAAAGTGATCCACATCTCCTCCGTAACATTTCACTTAGGCTTAAAGCAGCTAACCCACTATATCTCCGCGAAAGGGGCACTGGTGGGGTTCACGCGCGCTCTAGCGCGCGAACTAGGTGAATTTAATATTCACGTCAACTGCATCACCCCGGGCGCAATCTTGACGGAGCGAGAATCCAGAACGGTTACCCCGGAGCAAGTCGCCTCCGTGATTCAACTCCAAAGCCTTCAGCGGCGCATCCTACCCGCGGATGTGGCCAGAACCTGCGTTTTCCTAGGCACGGAATGGAGCGATGGCATTACGGGACAAACAATCAATGTAGACGGCGGCTGGGTGATGCATTGACACATCAAAATGCCGATGGAAAGGCTACATGATCGAGATGAGCGCATGGAGCGGTCTTGCAGCGGCACTGCTCGCGGGAGTTTTCATGGGCTCGGTACTGGTTCCCATGAAGTACGTCAGACGCTGGGCCTGGGAAAATACCTGGCTTGTCTATTCCGTTTGCGCGTATCTTGCTTCCCCCTGGATCGTGGCCTACTTCTCGATTCCTCATCTTGCGGTTGTCTACGAGCACGCTGGCTGGGTCGTTTCGCTCGTTACATTCTTTCTCGGGATGGGCTGGGGTCTGGCTGTGGTGTTATTCGGCATCGCGGTCGACATTGTCGGCTTATCGATT
>JAKAVX010000638.1 GCA_021827465.1 Deltaproteobacteria bacterium
ACTCCGAAGCCGCGCGCGACCGCTGCTATACTACAGGAGGTGACGCTCGGGAAAACTCCACGATTCGCGGCGGACAGAATGCTCGCGCGGCTTGCGCGATGGCTGAGATTGCTCGGAGCGGACACGATTTTCGATTCCACAGTCGGGGGCGCGGCGATGCTCGCGCGGGCGCGCGCGGAGGGCCGCGTGATGCTGACGCGGGACAAGCGGCTTCGTACCGCGCCCGACGTGCTTTACCTCGAAAGCAACGATTTTCGCGGCCAGCTTCGCGAGGTTCTGCGGCGCTATCCGTTCGACCGGACGAAGGTGGCGTTCACGCGATGCTCGCGATGCAATTCGGTGCTCGTCGAGGTCGGACGCGAGGCGCTTCAGCGGCGCGTTCCGCCGTTCGTGTACGCGAGTACCGAGCGCTTCGCCGAATGTCCCGGATGCGGGCGAATCTACTGGGGCGCGACCCATCTCGAACGCATGACGCGCGAGATCGAGAGAATCGGCATCTAGTCGTTTCGTGCTTTAAAGAGGACTTTCGGTCATTGTAAACGGGTCATTAGGTGACTATAAGGTAATGCGATTGTTCGGGGCGTCGTTGCTAATAGCCCGCGAGAGGACATTTCGATGAAAGTGCGGGTTCCGATGCTGCTTGCCGCCCTGATAATGGGCAGCGCAATCAATGCCTTTGCGATTTCACTTACCCTCCAGGGAATGAGCGGAGCAGCGCCCGGCGCCGCCGAAGCGCTCTACGGCAGCGACAGCAAGGGAAACTCGGTGGAGATTACCGAGGTCGGCGCACCGGCCCCCGGCGGCGGAATTGTCAACGAGGTCGGAGTGCCCGCGATGATGGCCGACGGCCGGGTGCTGTTCAGCGCCGAGATCCTGAAGCCCGAACCCGCGCCGCCCAAGAGAACGAAAACTCACGCGCGAAGAGCCCACTGGACCATCTTTATCGCCAACCCCAACGCGCAGGCCCCTGCACGGCTCACGCCCGCGCTCGATATCAAGTCAACGCCGGCGGGATGCAAACCCGAATTGTCCAGCGATCCTTATGCCGTGGCCGACGCCGACGGCGATATCGCGTTCGTCTCCGCGATCACGGGCTCGAAAGACAACGACGCCCTGTTTCTATACTCCAACGGAACGCTTCGATGCCTTGCGAAATCGGGCACCGTCACCAACGAGGGCGATCGGCTTGCCGTGCTGAGCTTCGGAAGCCTCCAGATGGGCGAGAGTGGCGTGGTGATTTTCGAGGGATGGCTCGGCGCACAGCATCCCAGCCCCGACCAGCATCATCTGCAGACGCTGCTGATGGCCTCGGCGCAAGGCGGTGTCAGTGAACTTGCGGTCGAGGGTCGTTACGGTCCCAATCACACCCGCTACAAGATCCCGTTCGGACTTCCCGCGGCGCTGCCCTCGCCCGAAGGCACGATGGTCGCGTTCACCGCAAAGACTCCGAGCGGCGCCGCGCTCTTCCTTTACGACGGAACGAGCATGAGGCGCGTGCTGCCGACCGGAACGGACAGTCCGCTAGGTCCGGTCTCGTACCTGTCGCCCGGACGGCCGGGACTGATGGCCGACGGGACCACGGCGGTGCTCGCGGCGTGCGAAAGAATACCGGTTATCTTCCGGCTCGAGCGCGGACGGATGAATCTCAGGCTCCAGCGCGGGCAAATCACTCCGCTCGGCGCGATAATCGAATCGCTCGGAGATCCGGTGCTGACCGCGTCGGGCGCGATGTACGTCGGCGCGACCGATTCCGACGGTAATGAGCGGCTCTATGTCCTCAATCACGACGACGCCTTCTTCGAGATCGGAGCACCGGGGATTCTCTACCGTATCGCGTTCAATCCGAGCGGCGACCATCGCATCTTCACCGGAACGCTGAGCGTCAACGAGCGCGGTGACTTCACCTACCTCGGCACCAAATAGCGGCGCGGCTGGAAACCTGCTCCGACAATTGCTAGACCCGGCTTCGGCGCGGGCTCGCTCGCGACCTTATTCGCTCACCCTTGGACGGTGCGATGGCTTCTGTCAACAAGTTTCTTTCGCTCGACCGCCCGCTCTATGATTACGTGGTCGCCCACGGCCACAATGCCGATCCGCTGCTTCGCGAACTCGCCGAGGAGAACTCGAAATTCGGCCCGCTCTCGTCGATGCAGATCGCGCCCGAGCAGGGCACGATGATGGGTCTGCTTGTGCGCGCGATCGGCGCACGCTCGGCAATCGAGGTCGGGACGTTCACGGGATACAGTTCGATATGCGTGGCGCGCGCGCTGCCCGAGGACGGACGCATGCTCTGTCTTGACGTAAGCGAGGAGTGGACCGCTATCGCGCGGCGTTACTGGGAGCGCGCCGGCCTCACCGGCAAGATAACGCTGAAGCTCGGACCGGCGGCCGACACGTTGCGCGCGATGCCCGCCTCCGAGACATTCGACTTCGCCTTTATCGACGCGGACAAGGAAAACTATAGCGTCTATTACGAGGAAATCCTGAAGCGGCTGCGCCGCGACGGCCTTATCCTGGTGGACAACGTGCTCTGGAACGGGCAGGTCGTGAACGAGAGCGATCAGACTTCGAGCACTCGGGCGATTCGCGAATTCAACGACTTTGTCCTGAAGGACCAGAGGGTCGAGGCGGTGTTGGTCCCGGTCGCCGACGGAATCACGATCGCGCGCAAGAAGTAGCGCCGCCGCTTCGAGCTACTGCGGAGCGCCTCCAGCCGCGAAGGTGCGCGTCAGGCTGACGAGTTGCGCGCTTATCACGTTGCGGCTCTGAAGAACCTGCCAGGCGCTTTCCGGGCGCGCAGCCGGATACGCGATACGCGTGTTCTTGCAGATCGCGGCGCGATCGATCGCAAGCTCGTGCGCCGTAATCACAAGCTCG
>JAKAVX010000639.1 GCA_021827465.1 Deltaproteobacteria bacterium
AAAGGCACATAGCGGGGAGTCAACGTAGGGTGCCCATGTACGCGTCCATGCAGACCGATGATCAACGGGTCTACTCCCAGCAACCCCCAATACCTGCGAAACGCCTCTTCGCGATAACTGAACCATCGGGCGGCTCCGATCCCGCGGGCGCGATCCAATGCCGCGCCGTCCGCAAGGGCGACACCTACGTCCTGAACGGCACCAAGATTTTCATTTCGCACGCGCACGAAGCCGAATGGGGCGTCGTCTTCACCCGCACCGATCCCCAGGCCGGCCGCGGCGGCATCACCTGCTTCATAATTAAAAAGGGCCAGCCCGGTTTTTCCGCCCATCCGATACGCACGCTTCGCACCTCCGCGCTTCCCAACGAAGTCGCCTTCGAGGATTGCGTCGTGCCCGTCGAGCAGCGCCTCGGCGAGGAAGGGCAGGGGCTCAACTTGTGCCTCGATCTGCTGACGCGGCTCCGCTTCCCGTACTCGGCGTGCAATATCGGCGTCGCGGCGGCGGCGCTTCGGATGGCTATCGAGCAGGCCAAGCGCCGCAGCACCTTCGGCGAGCTTCTCGCCAAGCGCCAGGCCGTGCAGTGGATGCTCGCGGACAGCGAAGTGGAAGTGCGGGCGGCGCGATGGCTTACGTGGGAGGGCGCGTGGAAGGCCGATCGCGGCGAGGACAGCAGGATGGAAGCTTCGATCGCGAAGCTCTATTCCAGCGAGGTGCTGGGCCGCGTCGTAGATCGCGCGATTCAGATCCACGGCGGCTACGGCGTAAGCAAGGAGCTGCCGCTCGAACGATGGTACCGCGAAGGGCGCATCCGCCGTATCGGCGAAGGACCCTCCGAAGTGCACCGGATGGTTATCGCGCGCAACCTGCTCAGATGAGGGCGCGCAAAAGGGAACAAATCCGATGAGCCTGCCGCTTGAAGGGATACGCGTAATCGACCTTGGACAGATCTATGCCGTGCCGTACTGCACCTTGCAGTTGGCCGCGATGGGCGCGGAGATAATCAAGATCGAGCCGCCCGGCGTGGGCGAACTGCTCCGCGGTCCCGACCTTGCGCCCGGCGGCGTCAATTATTCCTTCCTGATGCTGAATCCGAACAAGAAATCCGTGACGCTCAACTTGAAGCATCCGCGCGGCCGCGAAATCGCCGAGAAAATTATCGAAACCGCCGACGTGCTGGTCGAGAACTATCTCGAAGGCGTGATGGAATCGTTCGGACTCGGCTATGAGCATTTGTCGGAGCGCTTTCCGCGCCTCATCTACGCCTCGGGCAAGGGCTACGGCTCGGGCAGCCGATGGGCGAAGCTGGGCGCGATGGACAACACGATACAGGCCGCTTCCGGCGTCATCAGTATCACCGGATTTGCCGATCGCGGCGTCAAAACCTCCGCGACTTTTATCGACATGGGCACCGGAAGCCATCTGGTGTCGGGGATTCTCGCTGCGCTGCTCCATCGCGGGCGCACCGGGCGCGGACAGAAGGTCGAGGTCGCGATGATGGACATGGCGATTCCCGCGCTGACGAGCGCGCTCGCGCCCGTCCTGCAGGGCCGCATGTTCAAGCGCCTCGGCAATCGCCATTGGGGCGCATGCCCGACCAACGTTTATCCCGCGCGCGACGGCGAGGTGCTGATCTTCTGCCTCACCGAGCCGCATTGGCAGACGCTTGCGCGCCTGATGGGTCGCGAAGACCTGATCGGACAGGAGCAATACAGGAATCACGCGACCCGGCTTCGAATCGCCGACGAAGTCGATGCGATCGTCGCCGGATGGACGCGCGACCAGGCGCGCGACGCGGTCGTTGAACTGATGATCGAGAAGGGGATTCCCTCCGCTCCCGTGCGCGAACTCGACGAGGTGATCGCGGACCCGGAAGTCGCACGGCGCGCGATGCTCGTTGACAGCGAATATCCGACCCGCGGCCCGGTCAGGGTGATGGGCACGCCGATCAAGCTCTCGGCGGTGCCGCAGGAGGAGGTTCCCAACCGCCGTCCGGCCGAACTCGGCGAGCATACCGAGGAAGTTCTCGCCTCGGTCGGTATCGGCGCGGCCGAACTCGCCCTCCTCAAGTCCGAAGGCGTCGTGTAAAGCGGGCTCGCCCGCGAAGGCAACACGCGACCCGCGGCGTCGGCTTTATGTTGGGTTCGCTGAAAGTTTATCTTCAGGCCACAGAGCGGTCAGAGCCAGGCCCACGGCGATCCCGACCGAGACCTCGATAAATCGTTGCATTCCCACCATCCAGGCGGAATTGGTGCGAGCCACCAGCATCACGATCGCCAGAGTGATACCCGCATAGCGATATGCGGTCCGGTCGAGATGCAGCGCGTCACAGATGACGCCGACTGCGAAGATCGCAGCGCCGAAGGCAATCACGCTCCCGCCGAAATGGCTCGCCAGCAACGCGCCGAGAACGCAGCCCATCGCGGTTCCGGCAAACCGTTTCGCTGAGATCTGCAAAGCGGCGCCCAGCGTTGACTGCATGACGATCAGCGTCGTTATCGCGGCCCAGTAAGCCTCCGGCATTTCAAGCAGACGCGCCACACAGAGCGAAACGACGGCGGCGACCGCCGTCCGGACGGAGTGCTCCAGCGACCGACGACCCAGCCGTGAACTCATCCACTCTCGGATGCTTGCCATAGGTCCTCCGCACTCTGCACGGCGGATCTATCGAAATAGGTTGGTTCTCGCTAGATGACGGGTCGTCCCTTCTTCTGCCATCTTTGACTGGTCGGCGAGCGCCCCTTTTCCGTCATCCTGAGAGTTTGTGAGTTTTTGATTTTGGTGGAGAAAATCGCGCGTGATTTTCCGTGATCCCGAGCGAAGGGAGCCTCGACTTCCTTTTCTTCGTTATCCTGAGCGAAGCGAGGCTGCGAGC
>JAKAVX010000640.1 GCA_021827465.1 Deltaproteobacteria bacterium
CTCTGCGGGCTCAACGGCAGGCGCCAACAACGCAATCCCGGCTACGGTACGAATTTTGTTTTGGCGTCCATAACTGGGCAACGCCAGGCTCCCTTTTTCTAGGAGGAATTCCGATACCGGCAGGTCGTCAACCGATATCGGTTAAGGCCATCAAACGATATCGGTTACGGACCAGCCCAGGTTGGGTCTTATCGGTAGTTAGGGCGCCAAATCACTTGGGAATTTTGCCCAAAACCCTTGGCATGGCACTTGCGCCGCTAGGCAAATGATTTGCTCCGGGGATGGCCCCTGGGTGGCTGAAGAATGAGGGATAAGGAACCCGTGAACAATCTGCAACCACGGTCCGACGGGCGAAGTGACAAGCATCCGGTGCTGCGCTTTCTTGGTTACGCTCGGCCACACGTTCGGCTGGCGTCTGCTGCGGCTGCGATGGGCGTGGTTAAGTATACGCTGCCCTTGGTCTTCCCTTTGATGTTCAAGTACGTCGTGGACGTCTTGGTCATGCACCAGCCGAAGCTGGAGGCAATCAACGCCCTGATGGATCGATGGTGTTCGTGGTTGGCGCTGACGCTGGGTATGGGTTCCTCCACCACGGCGAAGCTCGCCGCGCTCGCGGTCGCGGGAACGGCGCTGTTCGCGGTGCAGGCGGTTGCGACGTATTTCGCCGACTACTGGGCGGGGATCGCGGGGAACCGGCTGATCCTCGAACTGCGCCATCGGATGTTTCAGCATGCGCAGCGTCTGTCGCATTCGTTTTTCGACCGCAATTCGTCGGGATCGCTGGTGTCGCGTTTTACGAACGATATCCAGCTTGCGCAGAACCTGGTGGCCTCGACGCTGACCAACATCTGGATGGACGCCGCGGCCCTGGGATGCGTGGTGTGGATGCTGTTTCTGCTGGACGCGCGCCTGGCGGCCATCGCGCTGTGCGTGGTGCCTATCTACGTCGTGCTGATCAGGCTGGCCGCGCCTCGCATCAAGGCGGTGAGCCATGAGGTGCAGGGCCGGCTGGCGGAATTTTCCGGCGAGCTGGAGCAGCGGATGGCCGGGGCGGCGATCGTCAAGTCGTTCGGCCGCGAAGAGTTCGAGGCCGAGCGTCTTCACGAGCAGGCCACCGGGCTGCACGAGCGCATGGTTGGCAAGGTACGGTTGGTGGCGATGCAGCAGATGGGTGCGGAGTTCATCACTCGGGTGGCACCGCTGGCGGTAATCTGCTGTGCGGCGTTGATGATCGTCCGCGGCAGTATGGAGGTCGGCACGGTGGTGGCCTTCATCGGGTTCCTCGGCTACGTCTATCAGCCGCTCGAGCATTTTTCGCAGCTTTCCTCCGAGGTCGCCAATTCGGTCGCGGCAATCGAGCGGATCTTCGAATTTCTCGACACCCGCCCCGAGATCGCCGAGCGTCCGTTCAGTATTCCGCTGCGCGTCAGGCGCGGCGCGATCGCGTTCGACCATGTAAGCTTCGCCTATTCGCGGCCGGGTTCGGAGCCGCGCCAGGTGCTGCGCGACGTGAATGTTAAAATCGAGGGCGGCTCGATTGTGGCGCTCGTCGGGCGCTCGGGTGCAGGCAAGACCACGCTGGCGAGCCTGATTCCGCGCTTCTACGACGTCACCGCAGGACGAGTTCTGATTGACGGCAAGGACGTGCGGCATCTGGATCTCAAGTCGCTGCGCGCGGCGATCGGCGTGGTGACGCAGGACACGATGCTGTTCAGCACCACGATTCGCGACAACCTGGCTTACGGGAATCCGCAGGCAAGCGATGCGGAGCTGTGGGAAGCGCTGAAGCAGGCGAATATAGCGGACTTCGTAGCCACGCTGCCGGACGGACTCGACACAAAGATCGGAACGCGCGGAATGAAGCTCTCGGGCGGCCAGCGCCAACGTTTAGCTATCGCGCGCGCGTTCCTCAAGAATCCGCCCATCCTGATTCTCGACGAAGCGACTTCGGCGCTCGATTCGGAGTCGGAAAGCCTGGTCCATCAGGCAACGCGCCGGCTGATGAACGGGCGCACCTCGATCGTGATCGCGCATCGGCTGTCGCTGGCAGCTTCGGCCGACATGGTGGTGGTGCTCGATAACGGTCAAGTGGCTGAAATCGGAACGCATGAGGGCCTGCTGCGATACGGTGGCATCTATGCGCAATTGTTCACCGAGCAGGCGCAGGCGCTTGGAGTCTTCAGCGAAACGCTGCCGGTGGACGCTGCCGGCACCATGAGGAATCTCGCATGAGTGTTTCACGGTCGATCGGCGAATTACCGGTGAATCGTCACAACGGCTATCGGCGCGAGACTGCCGCGCCAGCCAACGGGCGGCTCAGAATCGCCCAGCTTGCGCCGCTCTACGAGAGCGTCCCGCCCAAGATGTACGGCGGCACCGAACGCGTGGTTGCCTACCTGACGGAGGAGCTGATCCGCCGCGGTCATGACGTTACGCTATACGCCTCGGGCGACTCGACGCTGGAAGCGCCGCTGCGGGCCGGATGGCCGGTGTCGTTGCGCAACGCCGGGCTCAGTCATCGCGGACCGGATCTGCATCTCATGATGCTGAGCGAGGTTTACGGCCGGGCCGATCGCTTCGACGTGATCCATTCGCATCTCGACTACTGGAACTTCGCGATCGCGCGGATGGCCGACACGCCGACGGTTGCCACGCTGCACGGGCGGATGGATCTGGCGGAGGTTATGCCGGTATGGCGGGCTTTTCCCGATATGCCGGTGATTTCCATCAGCGATTCGCAGCGCGCACCGCTGCCGGAGCTCAACTGGATCGGCACGGTGTATCACGGGATGCCGCGCGACCTGCTTAGCTTTCATCCCGGGCCTGGCAAGTATCTTGCCTTTCTGGGGCGGATCTCGCCCGAGAAGCGTGCC
>JAKAVX010000641.1 GCA_021827465.1 Deltaproteobacteria bacterium
GCCTGAAGTTGCCGGCGCGCTGTTGGTCGTATCCCAATTCACGCTGCTGGCCGATACGAACGCCGGGCGGCGTCCATCGTTCACCAACGCGGCCGCGCCAGATGAGGCGCGCCGGCTTTACGAGCACTTTCTCTCGCTCGTCCGCCAGAGCGGTGTTAGGGTTGAAACTGGTGAGTTCGGCGCCGCGATGGAGGTCGAGCTGGTCAACAACGGGCCGGTTACGATTATCCTGGATAGCCGTAATCGCACCTGAGTAACGGCGATGCCCAAAGCGGGTTTTTACGCCGTCGAGTCGGGAAAGATTTCCTTCCGACGTGACGGCAACTGGTACAGCGACGAAGAACGGATCGATAATCCGCGCATCGCGATGCTGTTCAGCCAATCGATCCGCCAAAATCCCAACGGCTCGTACTTCTTGCAGGTCGGCGACGAGCGCGCTGCGATCGTCGTCGAGGACACTCCGTACGTGGTGCGCACGCTCGAGGACGACGAACTCGGCGGATTTATCGCAGTGCTGAACGACGACACGCGCGAGGAACTTGACGCCGCCACGCTCGAGGTCGGGCCAGACAACGTTCTCTACGCGCGGGTGAAAGATGGAAAGTATCGCGCGCGCTTTCTGCGCAACGCCTACTATCATCTGGCGGACCGGCTCGAGACCGACGACGCCGGACGCTTCTACGTGCGAATTCGCGGCCTGCGCCACCTAATCCTACACGCGGCCTCGCGCCTCGGCACAGCCCAGCGATGAATCTGGCCGAGCCGCACCTGCATATTGTGCTCGTGCGCCCCGAGATTCCGCAGAACACCGGATCGATCGCGCGATTGGCGGCGGCCACGCGCACGCGGCTGCATCTGGTGGGTCCGCTGGGCTTCTCGCTCGAAGATCGATATCTGAAGCGAGCAGGACTGGATTATTGGCCGCTGGTCGATCTGCAGACCTATGAGGATTGGGCCGAGTTCTCGCGCGCTCATCCAGCGCCGCCGGCGAAAATCTTTTCCGCGCGCACCGAGAAGAGTTACCTGGCCGCGACGTACGCGCGCGGCGACTTTCTAATGTTCGGAAGCGAGACCAAGGGCCTCGGCCGCGAGTTCATAGCCAAGCGCTCCGACTGCGCCTACCGAATACCAATCTTCGAACCGGGGGTACGCAGCCTGAACCTCTCGAACGCGGTCTCGATAGTCGTCTATGAAGCGCTGCGCCAAATCGGCGCGCTGGTGTGAGGGGGCAGAATCCGGCGGGACTAATTCTTGCGGACGCCGCAAGCTCCGGATGAGCATCCGCCGCCGCATCCGCCGGCGCGCGGAGCAGTGGGAGTCCCGATATAGTAGCCCGTCGATTCGAGCACGGTCGCACTGACCCATTCAATTTCTGTCGTGATCGGCGTATCGCAATGCACGCAGAGGCGGCGTTCGATACCAGCGTCATCGAGCGTAAGCCCTGTAACGACGCTCTTGCCGCATCCTTTGCAGAACGCGACCGGAAAGCTCGCTGCGATTGGCTCCGGCGACGGCATCGTGGCCGCAATCATACCCGAGCGGCACCGCGACGCGAAAGTACTCCTGCGCCTTGCTACGCGCGGCGGTAAGGTTCGCCTAGCGCCGAGGGTGCGGCGGCTTGGCCGCCGAATCCTGCCAGCACGATGAGCGTCAGCGCGTAAGGAAGCGCGAGAAAGAGCTGATATGGGACGGACGTCCCGAGGGCCTGCAGACCGAATTGCAGCGCCATCGCAGCGCCAAACAGAACGCTCGCCGCAGCGATGCCCCAAGGGTTCCATCGCCCTAGAATCACTACCGCCAATGCTACGTAGCCGCGTCCGCCCGAGATATTTTCTAGAAACGTGTTCGCGTACGCGAGCGTCAGATAGGCGCCCGCAAGCCCGGTCAGTGCGCCCGACGCGACAAGCGCGTGCCATCGCAAGCGATAGACGCCGAACCCGAGCGCATCAGCCGCTTCGGGCCGTTCCCCGGCCGCACGCAGGATCAGTCCGTAGCGCGTACTCCAGAGCGCAAAGCGAATTACCGGGACGATCATGAAGGCGAAATACACAAACGCGTTATGATTAAAGAGCGTTGCGCCCAGGATCGGAATCCGCGTAAACGCGCCGAAACTGAGCCGCGCGATCGGCTTCACCATGAACGACATTCCGGTGATTCCGAAAAATTTTCTATAGAAGACTCCCGTGATCCCGATCGCGAGAATATCGAGCGCGGTCCCTGCGACCACCTGGTTAACGCTAAGATTGACGACCAGCAACGCCAGGATCGCGTTGATCACGACCCCCGCCGCGATTCCCGTCACGACGCCAAAAAGCGTCGAGCCCGTAAAATAGGCGCCCACCATCGCAAAGAACGCGCCGCACAGCATCGCGCCTTCAATTCCGATATTGATCACTCCCGCCTCTTCGACGAGCAGCTCGCCGAGTGCGGCAAGCAGGATGGGAGTCGCCATCGCGATCGACGAGGTCAAAAATGCGTCAAGCATCGGCGCTCACTCGCTGAGCCGGTTGCGGCGCGCCCGGTGCGCGATCGAATAGCTCGGCGCGGATTCGCGCAAATGCCGGAGTGTCAACCGCGAGCAGGATCATGATCACAAGACCTTGGATCACCTGCACTAATTCGGGCGAGATGCCTCGCGAACGCTGCATCGCTTGGGAGCCGTTATCGAGCGCGCCGAAGAAGATCGCCGACGCGATAATTCCGAGCGGGTTCAGCCGCGCAACCAGCGCCACAGCGATCGCTTCGAAGCCCCATCCGGGAGAAAATTTTTCGTAGAGGCGATGCGTGATCGCTGAGACCTGAACCGCACCGCCGATTCCCGCCATCGCACCTGACAGCGCGAGAACTGAAATCGTGAGGCGCGCAATTGGGAT
>JAKAVX010000642.1 GCA_021827465.1 Deltaproteobacteria bacterium
CGCGCCGTCGGCCGGCATCACGAGTCCCTCGCGTTCCATCTGCTCGACCATCCGCGCCGCCCGATTGTATCCGACCCTGAGCCGCCGCTGGATCATCGAGATGGAGGCCTGGCCGGTCTCGATAACAATCCTGACCGCCTCGTCGTACATCTCGTCCTTTTCGTCCACGCCTTCGCCTCCATCTTCGGAGGGCGGCCTGGTCTCGAGGATTTCCATCTGGTACTCGGGCGCACCTTGCTCGCGCAGGAACTCGCTGACCTTGCGGATTTCCTGGTCGGAGACGAACGGCCCGTGCAGGCGCATCAGCTTGGCCGTGCCGGGCGGCATGAACAGCATGTCGCCCGCGCCGAGCAGCCGTTCCGCGCCGATCGAATCGAGGATGGTGCGGGAATCGACGCGCGAGGTCACCTGGAAGGAGATCCTCGCGGGCAAGTTGGCCTTGATAAGGCCGGTAATCACGTCGACCGACGGACGCTGGGTGGCAAGGATGAGATGGATTCCGGCGGCGCGCGCCTTCTGGGCAAGGCGCGTGATATCGCGCTCGACGGTCTTGCCCTCGCTCAGGAGGAGATCGGCAAGCTCGTCGATTATGATGACGATTTTCGGGAGCTTGCGATGCTCGATCTTTGCCGGAGCGTCGGGATTCTGCGGTGGGCCTTCGCCGATCTGGTTGGCGGGCTTGAGTTCGACGACCGGCGAGCGCGAAGACAACAGGCGGTTGTAGCCGTCGATATTGCGCACCCCCAGATCGCGCATCTTGAAGTACCGCGCCTCCATCTCTTGTGTCGCCCACAAGAGCGCGGAAGCGGCCTTGGTGGGCTCGACCACCACCGGGACAAGCAGATGCGGGATATTCTCATAGACCGACAGTTCGAGCATCTTCGGGTCTATCAGGATGAAGCGCACGTCGTCGGCGGTCGCGTTGAAGAGGATCGCGGCGACCATCGTATGCAGTGACACCGACTTGCCGGTTCCGGTCGCGCCCGCGATCAGCAGATGGGGCATCCTGGCGAGATCGGCAGCGGTCGGGCGGCCCGCGATATCCTTGCCGAGCGCGATCGTGAGCTGGCTCTGGTTGGAGGCGAACTCCTCGGATTCGAGAATTTCGCGAAGATAGACCCGCTCGCGCTTTCGATTCGGAACCTCGATTCCGACCACGGCCTCGCCCGGCACCGGCGCCTGGATTCGCACCGCCGCCGCCCGAAGCGCCATCGAAAGGTCGTCCGCCAGGTTGACGATCTGGCTGACCTTCACACCCGAACCCGGCTCGAACTTGTACATCGTGACGACGGGACCGGGCTGCACCTCGACCACGCGGCCCTCGACGCCGAAATCTGCCAGCTTCTGCTCAAGCACCCGCGCGCTGCGCTCTAGCGCGGGCTCGTCGATTTGCGCGTGCTCGGCGGGCGGCGCGTCGAGCAGCGTAACCGGCGGAAGCTTGTAACCTCCCTTGTTTCGCTGAGCGGAATCGGCCGAGGACTTGCGCTCGCGCGCCGAAGCCTCGCGTGTTTCGATTCGCCGGACCTTGAGTCCGAGCCGCCGTTCGCTCGAAGCCGCGGGCGTGCCGGTCGCCGATGCGCCGCCGTTGCCCTGCGCTGACAGCACGGCGTCTTCCGAATCCGCCTCGTCGCGGCGAACCGGAGCCTTGAGCCCGCGCGCGGCGACGCTTGCGAGATCGGTCGGTGCGCGCCTGAAGGCAAGCGCGAGCCCGCAGATCATCATGAAGCCGACCACCAGGTAGCCGCCGCCGAGATTGAGCGACGATATCAGCGCGTTGGCGGCGGCCGAACCGACCATGCCCGCCATCGCGGGGTTCCCATCGCTCCAGAGCCCGAACCCGGTCGCCAGCGCGACCATCACCAGCCCGCCGCCGAGGCATTCGCGCGAAAGCGTCTTCCATCGCGGTCCGCTCCAGATTCTCCCCGCGAGCACGCACGCGAGCGCGATAATCACGTACGACTCGTAGCCGAACGCGCCCGCCATCGCGCCCGCGAGCAGGCTTCCGACCGGGCCGCCGTAATTCGGATGCTGTCCGAGATCGAACGAGACGAGGCTTACCGCCGAGTAGGCGGCGAGCGCGAACAGGCCGATCGTGCCGAGCTCGATCACGATTCGGCCGACGCCCGCGGCCGGCTCGGACTCGACGGCCGTCACCGGCGGCGGCGCGGGCTCGCTGGAAGCTTTCGATTGGCGAGCGATAGCGGTTACGGGACCTCCATTACGTGGGGAATAACGAACGGGCGCTTGCCGACCGCATCGATAAAATAGCGCCGAAGCGTACGCACCACCTCGTCCCTGAGCCGTGTGTCGGCGGCACGAAGCGGCGGCTCGATCGCGGCAAGCCGGGCCTTAAGCTCCTCGCGCGCGGCGCGCATGTGGACCGAGGTTCCGTCTCCGGTCACGAGTCCGCGCGAAACCAGGTCGGGTCCGGCGATAATCGTCCCCGTGCTCATCGAGACCGCGATGACCGCGATTACAGTTCCGCCGTGTGCGAGCGTCTTGCGCTCGCCGATAATCGCCGCATCTTCAATCTCGCCGCCCTCGAACAGCACCCTGCCCGCCATCGCGGGACGGCCCCGATAGGCTTCCGACGCCGTCACCACCAGCGAATCGCCGTCCTCGAGCAGAAAACAGTTGCGCTCGGGAATCCCGGCTTCGACCGCGAGCGCGAGATGGCGGCTCAGATGGCGGTACTCGCCGTGAATCGGCACGAAAAATTGCGGCCGCGTAAGGCGAATCATCTCGGCCAGCTCGTCGCGGCTCGCATGACCCGAGACGTGCACCGGCGCAACCGCGCCGTAAACCACTTCGGCGCCGAGCTTGAAGAGCTGATTCACCACCGTGTTGATCATCCGCTCGTTGCCCGGAATAA
>JAKAVX010000643.1 GCA_021827465.1 Deltaproteobacteria bacterium
AGAAGACAGCGATCACTGACCGCAAGGACTTCGTGGCCGTCAATGACCCCGAGCCCGAGGCGATCCGCTACGCGCTTGGGCTTGCAGCCGCACGGTGGGGAAAAGTCTCCGTGCGCGACTCAGCAGAGTTTCGCCGCGCCGCATGGCGCTCGGAAAACGGAAATCCGGGATTAACCCTAAATTGGGATACGTGCGTCGAAAGAACGCTGCTCGAAGATGGCAGATGGAATCCGATGAACGGGTACGGCTTTGAGCAAGTCCTACACAAGGGATTTTGTGACGGACCGTCGGAGCCCCTGGATTTTGAGGTCCCGAAATCAGAAATCGTCGTCCTAAAGTTACACGGGTCCGTCGGGTGACATCAGTCGCGCGCGGGGCGGTTTTACTTCGAGAAGCGATACGGATTCCTCCGGTGTTTCGATTATCGAAGACAGGGTGCCACGATCCCGCTGACCGCTCCGGAAAGGACGCCCATCGGGCCGCCGGACGATTTCCTGCTCGGCTATCCGTCCTTCCTAAAGCAAGTGCGCGGAGAGAAAATGCAATCGATCTGGTATCAAGCGGGCAGTTCCCTGGACATGACGGATTCGGCCGAGGTGTGGGGCTACAGCCTGCCCCCGAGCGACGCAGCCGTTCGCACCTTGCTCAATGCGCTTCACTTCCGGCTTGCTCGGGGATAGATCGAAGTTAGGGTGCATGATCCCCTCAGAGAGACGCGCGAGCGCTGGCGCGAGTTTCTAGCAGGCTGTTGAGGAAAGCGTCTGATTATTCAGTTTCATAGCTCTCGGCGCGGTAGCAGCGTCCGCTTTAAAGTCGCTGTTGGGCTGCCATCGCCGGCAGCGGTCGCGAAGGGAGGTCCGCGATCGTGGTTTTCACGCGGGAGCCGGCATCAGGTGCGCGATTCGGATGAGGTTGTACGCCGCGGCGACGATGTAACCGTGCATCTGGACTCGATCGCGTCCGCGATAGCGGGTTTGGCGCAACCCGCCGATGCTCTTCATCCAGCCGAAGGCCTCCTCGACCCGCTTTCGGATTCGCTGACTGATCGCGTAACCCGGATGGCGTGCGGTGCGGGCGTCGAGCGCGGAACCGCCCGCACGCGTCTGATTCCGCGCGACATGCGGGGTGATCTTGAGCGCGCGACAGGAAGCGACGAAGTCGCGGGTATCGTAGCCCTTGTCGGCGCCCAACGTGATCCGCTGAGGTCCGGGCAGGCGCTCGTCAGCCATTGCGATCGCCGCGCGGCGTTCGGCAAACCCATCGGCAGGCTCGACCTGGAAGTCAATCAGGATGCTGCTGCGGTTCTCCATCAGCGCGTTGCCCGAGTAGCAGAGCCGTGCTTCCTTGCCCGCACCTTTGCGCGCCAGCTTGGCCTCGGGATCGGTGGTCGACTGATGGGTTTGGTTGCTGCGGCGCTCCCTGTGGAAGTTCACCGTCGGGTTGCCGGGATCGTCCGGCGGCTCGCCGCGACCGCGGTCCTTGCGCTTGAAGCTCTTGAGCGAAGCCCATGCTTCGCTCAGGGTGCCGTCCACGGTGAAGTGCTCGCTCGAGAGCAGCTTCAGTGCGCGTGCCTGCTCCACCACTCCGCGGAAAAACTCGCCCGCCACCTCGTGCGCCAAGAGTCGCGCGCGGTTGCGCGAGAACGTGGAGTGGTCGAAGCTCAACTCGTCCACTTCCAGGTCCAGGAACCAGCGAAACAGCAGGTTGTAGTCGAGTTGCTCGCAGAACATGCGCTCGCTGCGCACCGTGTACAGCGCCATCAGCAGCGAGGCCTTGAGCAGACGCTCCGGCGGAATCGACGGCCGCCCCACCGCACTGTACATCTGGTCGAACACCGACGAAAGATCCTTAAGCACCCCGTCGGCCATTTGTTTGATGCGCCTGAGCGGATGCTCCTTCGCAACCCGCTCCTCCACGTTGAGCACCATCAGCATTGGCCGCTGCCGCCGCTCCTCACCACGCATCCGCCACTTCCTCCTCAACCACAATTACGCACTCAGACGAACTAGATGCGGGTGAAATTCAGGCGTTTATCAACAGCCTGCTAGTGGAGGGCATTTCCGGCACCGGCTCCAAAAGGCGTGGCATCGGGCTGTTTGGCGTAGCTGAGGACATGGCCAAACCGGGTCGTCAGCTCATCGTTCACTCTGGAATCGGCCTTTTGCTGAGAATGGGCGGAGGGGCTAGATCCGGGGCTACCAGGACCCGTGTGCGCTTCCCCGGTACACTCGTGTCAGCCTCAATTCCTACGTAGGATTAAGGTGTCGTATGCGTTCAGTCGAGGTATTCAAACACCTGCAACGGAAAATTCTCGTTACGCGCGAGTCGGCGGCGGCTCTGCGCCCGGAAATCGATTCTTCGATCAAAGCTGACGGGCAAGTCGTGTTGGACTTCGCGGGGATAGACGCCGTAACTCCCTCGTTTGTCGATGAGATTCTCGGGATAATAGACGACGCGCGAGCCGATTCCTCTAGACGAGAGTTGCAAGTCACCTTTAGGCACACGCCGACATCTCTTTCGGAGAAGTTCCTCGCTATTGGAAAGCGCCATGGTGCGAGGATGTCCCAATCAGGCCCCGATGCGTGGGAAATCACGAACGTTGGTGTTTGAGCGCCTGAGGTCCGGTCGGCTGTTCCTAGCCTATTTGTTAATCGAGCCATCTCCGGCTTGCGAGCAAGCCTCTGAAGGTATTTCTGGCGCCGAAGTCTTTCGTCATCGAGCCACGAAAGTCGAGATTTCCTTCTTCAGCTAAGTGTCCAAAAGTGTCCAACATGATCTCGCTTGAGGTGATCTGGCAGAAGATTGGAAGGTTTAAAGTGGCGATGCCCGCGTAGCTGTTGAAATTTGAGTGGCGGCAGTCCTCGCCCGATC
>JAKAVX010000644.1 GCA_021827465.1 Deltaproteobacteria bacterium
TCCCGACGAGCTCAAGCGCGCGCTCGAAGAGGCCCATCAGGCGAAAACCTTCTCGATAATCGACGTCCGCGTGGAGCGCGACGACCTTTCGCCCGTAACCGTCAAGTACATCAAGGCCGCGGCGAAACATTCCGAGACTCCAGGCGCAAAGCCGGGACGCGGCGCTGCGTGAGCGGAGGATGTGATGGCTGAGTACGAAAAAATTTATCGCGAATTTAGATGGAACACGCCGGAGCAGTTCAACTTCGGCGACGTGATCGATTCCTTCGCCGCCGACCCGGCGCGCGTCGCGCTGCTGTGGGAGGATCAGGAGGGCAACCGCGCGCGGCTCACCTTCGCCGACATCAAGGCCGAATCCAACCGCGTCGCCAACGTGTTGACGGGTCTCGGAATCAAACGCGGCGATCCGATCCTGCTGGTCCTGCCGCGGATCACGTTGTGGCAGTCGGCGTATGTCGGCGCGCTCAAGGCGGGCGCGATGGTTATACCGTGCACCTCGATGCTGCGCGAGAAGGACCTCGTGTATCGCGCCAACCACTCGGGCGCGAAGGCGATTATCGCCTCGGTCGAGAGTGCCGCGATGGTCTCGGACCTCAGGAACAAGTGCCCTTCGATCGAGCACTATCTTATCGCGGGCAGCTCGCGCAGCGGATGGATCGGGCTGCCGGAGGCGATGCAGCAGGCGTCCGGGCAATTCGCCACGGTCAAAACCGCGGCGACCGACCCGGCGATCTGCTACTACACGTCGGGCACCACGCGCGATCCCAAGGCGGTCCTGCACGCGCACGCGTACTGCTATAGCCACAAGTTCACGGGGCTTAACTGGCTCGATCTGAAGCCGACCGACGTTCACTGGACGACCTCGGACACGGGATGGGCCAAGGCCGCGTACGGCGTCCTGTTCGGGCCGTGGATGAACGGCGTGACGGTCTTCATGTACAACGGCCGCTTCGAGCCGATGAAGGAGCTCGAGCTGCTCCAGCGCTACGGCATCACGACCTTCTGCGCGCCGCCGACCGAGTACCGGATGCTGGTCAAGGAGGACCTGTCGAAGTACCGGCTTCCCAGGTTGCGTCATTGCACGGCCGCGGGCGAGCCGCTCAATCCGGAAGTGATCGAGGTGTGGCGAAAGGACTTCGGGCTTGCGATCGCGGACGGCTACGGCCAGACCGAGACCATCATCGTGGCGTGCAATATGCCCGGGATGGAGATAAGGCCGGGCTCGATGGGGCGGCCCTTTCCGGGCCACGACGTGCGCGTCGTCGACGAAGACCTGAACGAGTGCAAAACGGGCGAAGCCGGCCAGGTCGCAGTGCTCGTCAAGCCCTGTAAACCTCCGTCAATTATGGTCGAATACTGGAAGAATCCCGAAGAAAACGCCGCCGTGTTTCGCGGCGATTACTATCTCACCGGCGATCAGGCCTATCGCGACGCCGACGGGTATCTATGGTTCGTCGGACGAGCCGACGATGTGATCAACTCGGCCGGTTATCGGATCGGCCCGTTCGAGGTCGAAAGCGCGCTCCTCGAGCACCCCGTCGTGATGGAATCGGCGGTGGTTGCAAGCCCAGACCCCGAGCGCGGGCATATCGTCAAGGCGTTCGTCAGGCTCAAGCCCGGCGTCGCGGGCAACGACGCGCTGGTGCGCGAACTGCAGGAGCATTGCAAGCGCGTGACCGCACCGTACAAGTACCCGCGTGAGATCGAATTCGTTGACGATCTGCCCAAGACGGTGAGCGGCAAAATCCGTCGCGTCGAGTTGCGCAAGCTAGAGGAACAGCGCAAGCCCGGAGCCCGCTGACAGCGCCTT
The DNA here is from genome assembly GCA_021827465.1 of Deltaproteobacteria bacterium. The sequence continues at coordinate 1,811 of JAKAVX010000644.1, forward strand.
TCGATTGCCGCCCGCGTTCGACGCGCGGGCGGCTCTTATCGGCGTGAGGCCGCCGTGAAATCGCCGAGGAGATTTAACTTGCCGGCGAATTCCTCAAGGTCGACCTCGGTGGTTTCAAGCAAACGCGCGACCAGTCCCCAGAATCCGATCGACAGGATCAACTCGACGATTTCCGTCGGCCCGAGATGCTTCTTGAGTTCGGCGAGCGTCTCGGGACTGCCCTTCACGTTGCGCGCGACCTGATCGGTCAATTCGAGCACGAGACGTTCCAGCGGGTTGAAGCATCCGGCTTCCCGCGGATTGTCCATCGCGGCGATTTGCTCCTCGGTCACACCGACCGCGCGCGCGATCGGAACGTGTTGGGTCCATTCGTAAACCGAGCGGCTCACCTTCGCCGTGCGCAGGATTGCGAGTTCGCGGAGCCCGGCGTCGAGCTTCGCGCGGGTCATCAGCGAATTCCCGAATTTCGAAAACGGATACAGCGCGGCCTCCGAATTCGCGACCATCCGGGCGATATTCAGAGTAACGCGGCCACGATGCAGCAGCTTGCGCGATTCTTCCGAGAGCTTGCTCTCGTCGACGTACGGAAGTAGCGCCATTCGTGTTTCCTCCGGCTCGGCTGTTGGAATCGTTGGAAGAGCGAGACGTTAGTACCGATTCGCGCCGCTGCGCAAACCCGCATGATCCGTCCGAGCGCTGGCGCCGCGGCGCTTCGGCGCGGGCGAAGATTGGGCCGTTGCGGGAGGTCCCGGCGCGGCCGAGACGGCCAGCGGCAGAGACCGCTTCACCTCGGGCTCGACGAAAAGGCTGCCAACCGCGCGCGAGAGCGCGACGGACAACGATTCGGCGGGATCGGCCTCGAGTGGGAAGAAAACCTCGTGGCCGACCGGCAGCGGAGGCTCTTGTTCGGTACCCAGGATTTCACCCGCATAGAGCGTATCGCCCAGGCGGCTTTGCAGGGTGAATTTGAGCTTCACCCGCGAGTCCATCGTGAAGTACCGGCCGTGCACCGTCGTCTCCGAACCGAAATACTTGTTCACGCTCCCCTG
>JAKAVX010000645.1:0-1992 GCA_021827465.1 Deltaproteobacteria bacterium
CCAGGTAAATTTCATAAGTCCTCTCTCCTTTGGCGTTCTCGTACCGCCTCCCGGTCAGTCAAGTGGCATTGCGGCGGTTAAGTCCCCAGGCTTCTCCTTTGAATTGTTTTCGGCGCGGCCCTTTGAATTCGCGCCGTTTGCCCCATGCGAATCCCCAACCGCGCCGTTGCGCGGCTTCGGGGCGGCGACTCCGAATGCGGAAGGATGGGCTGCCCTGAGATGGAAATCGAGCGCCTGCTCCAGGAAATGGTCGGGGCTTAGCCCCGTGACCTCGCGGAAGACGTTGTCGCCCCCGGTCAGCAGAAAGGCTCCGTTGAGTCCCGCCCACATCACGGCCGCCACCGTCGCGCATCGCTGCGGATCGTTGATCGATCCCGTCTCGCACACGCGCGAGACCGATTTCGCCCAGAGATCGAATCCCTCGCGCCCGAGCTTCATCACCGTGTCGAAGCGCTCGATTTCGCCGCGGCGCTTGAGCCGCTTCCTCATCTGCGCGTAACCGACCGATTGCTGCGTGAGGAAAAGCTCGCGCGACTCGCTCAGGTATTCGAAATAGGCAGCGACGACTTCGCGAAGCTCGTGGAGCGGCGCGAGCCCGCGCGCCTGGATTTCGCGATAGCGGTCGTTCAGATGCTGGATACGCTCGGCCCGAAGCGTCAGGAACAGATCGTCGCGCGAGGAGAAGTAGAGATAGATCGTGCCGACGCGCCCGGCTATCGCACGGTGAAGACGATCAAGGCCGGCTTGCTCGGACAGGTCGGCAAGGATGCGGCCCTCCGGCGCGAAGGGCTCACGTGGGGCGACCTTGTCGAGCAGGGCTATGTGATCGCCGGCTCGCCCAAGACGGTGCGCGAGCGGCTGCGCGAGGCGCTCAAGTCGCTGCGATGCGGTCATCTGATGCTGCTGATGCAGCTTGGCTCGATGCCGCCGGAGCTGGTGCGCAAGAGCACCGACTTGTTTGCCCGCGAGGTGATGCCGTACCTGCGAGATCTGTGGACCGGTTACGAAGATCGATGGTCGCCCAAGCGGCTGCCGGAGTCGGAAATCGCGGTTCCGGCGCCGGTCCAGTTCGAGCTCGAAATCAAAACCAACGGCCATGCGCGAAAGGGCGCGGAGTCCGCATCCGAAGCACGGGGTGCTGCGAAATGAAGACGGTTCAGAGTGTTGCCAACGGAAGATTTTCGGTCGAGATGGAGGTCGTCGGGAGCGGCGAGCCGCTTCTGTTCCTCCATGGAGCCGGCGGCCTTACCGGTATCGACCCGTTCCTCGAAGAGCTGGGTCGCGATTTCAAGGTCTACGCGCCGCATCTGCCCGGCTACGGCGAGTCGACCGGCGGTGAGCATATTGACGACATCCTCGACGCGGTCCTGTTTTACCATCAGTTGATGGACGAGCTGAAAATCGACTCGGCCCACTGGGTTGGTCATTCGATGGGCGGGATGCTCGCGGCGGAAGCGGCGGCGGTCGACAACAGCCGGGTGAAAAAGCTCGTGCTGGTGTCGGCGGCCGGCTTCTGGCTCGATGAAAATCCGATTCCGGATTTCTTCGCCGCGCAACTCGACGAGCTTGCGCCGATGCTGTTCCACGATCCGAACAGCCCGATCGCCAAGGCGTTCACCGCGATACCGGACGACTTCAAGGCGCTCGAGATGATGTACGTCGAGCGGGTGAAGCGGCTTGCGATGGCGTCGAAGTTCCTGTGGCCGATTCCGGACCGCGGACTCAAGAAGCGCGCGTACCGTATCCAGGCGCCGACGCTCCTCCTGTGGGGCGAATCGGACAGGCTGGTTCCTCCGGTTTACGCCGGCGAGTTCAAGAGACATATCAGGAACTCGCGCGAGCAGTTGCTCAAAGCCGCGGGGCACATGCCGATGTACGAGCAGCAGGAAGCGTTCTGCTCGGCGGTGCGCGGTTTCCTCAAGGGATAGCGCAGGCGGCAAATCAGTAGGATGACAGGGCGCGGCTCCAATGCCGCGCCCTTCTTTTTGGGCT
>JAKAVX010000645.1:2002-2857 GCA_021827465.1 Deltaproteobacteria bacterium
GTGAACCCGCGCTGTTTGCGGGCGAGCGGGCCCTTTACACATTATGGGACTCGGCGCGGCGTTTTTGGCGTGCCATTACCCGTGGTATAAGGCTTTTTGTCCAAAAGCGGGGAGGGAACGATGAGCGAAAGGACAGGCGCGATGGCGGTCGCGATTGCGGCGGCCGGTCTTCTCATCGGGGCGCTCATGATGCCTTCGGGTGCCGCGGCAATCGAGGTAAAGAACGACCTTTACACCAGGCACGGCAAGATTCAACGTGCACCGCAACCACCTAATCCGCTGACTCCCGCGATCCGCAAGCAACTGGCCGAAACCGTGTCCTACGAATCGGAAAAATACCTCGACCAGGAAAGCGTCAAAAAGTCAGAAGGCAAGACCTATGTGGACCTCGAGCACGGCAAGTTCTCCTACATGCCCGTGATGAAGGGCGGCAAGGTGAATGCGATCGCCAAGCTCGAGGCTGCCGAGTACCACGCGCGCAAGGGTGATCCGCATAGCCTCGGCAGGGCGACCGGCAAGCGCAAGGCGCTGGTCTTCAATTACCGGCTCGACGGCAACAAGTGGACCGAAGTCGAACCTCCGAAGTGGGAGGACGCGACCAAGACCGTATCGGCCAAGAAGTAGAGCCTCCGCAAGACTTTGGCGGTGCCGGGCGGGTTGTTCCGCGCGGTCGGCTATCGCGCGTCCAAGGGGTATAATCGCGGAAGTGAAAGCGAAGCTCCAGGAAGAACTGAAAACCGCGATGAAAGGCGGCGACAAGGTGCGCACGATGGTGCTGCGCGCGCTTCTCGCCGAGATTTCCCGCTACGAAGTCGAAAAGGAAGCCCGCCGCGAAGCCGACGAGGCCGCGATAAT
>JAKAVX010000646.1 GCA_021827465.1 Deltaproteobacteria bacterium
ACCGGCGCGCCGATTCCGATCACCACTTTTCTGTCCGTGGGATCGAAGGCGGCCGGTTTCGCGCTGCTGACACGCTTTTTCTATCCGGCGATTTCGCGCGTGGGCGTCGGCGGAAGCTGGCAGGCCATGGCCGGCGTCGACTGGCCGCAACTGCTGCTGGTCGTGTGCGTGATCACGATGACGCTTGGCAACCTCGCCGCGCTGCAGCAGACCAACATGAAGCGCCTGCTCGCCTATTCGTCGATCGCTCAGGCCGGTTACGCCCTGATGGGCATCGTGATCCTTACCAACGACGGTATCCGCGCGATGCTGTTCTACCTGTTCGCTTACTACGTGATGGATGCGGGGGCGTTTCTGGTCGTGATGATCGTTGCCAACGCGACCGGCCGCGAGGATATCGAAGCCTACCGCGGCCTGGCCTGGCGCGGCGGCGCTGTTCCCGCGGTCGCACTAGCGATCTTTCTGCTCTCCCTGACCGGCATTCCCGCGACCATCGGTTTTATCGGCAAGTTCTACATCTTCGCTGCGGTGATCCGCTCGCAATTTTACGTGCTGGCAGTGATCGGCATCTTGAATTCGACGGTCTCGCTCTACTACTACATGGCGCCGGTCAAAATGATGTTCCTCGAAGAACCGCGGGGCGATGAGACGCCGGTCAGCTTTGAGCCGTGGAACTATGGGCTGATGGGCGTGCTGGCGTGCGCCACGATTGTGCTGGGATTGTACTGGACGCCGATCATCGCATTCGCGGACCGCTCGATGCATTTTTTCACCGGCCAGTCGTAGCCGCGGCGCCCGTCATCTGCGTGCAAGCTTCCGCTGCGCTATTTCCTGGCAAGCGGAAACTCGTCGAGGTAATGCAGATATTCGGGCTCGACGTCAATTTGTAACGTAGCGAGCAGTCGCACCACGCCGTTGTAAATCGCGATCGTCATGATCAGGTCGAGCAGACGCTCGTTGTCGAGTTCGGCGCGCAGTGCGGCGAACGTTTCGTCGGACACGGTGGAATCGAGCGTCATCTCGCGTGTCGCGCGCAAGACTGCCTTGGTTAGCCGGTCGAGCTTCGTCGGTCGACCGGCTGTTTCCTCGGCGATTGCGCGAAAGTCGTCGTTCGCCACGCCGAACTCGCGGCCGATCTTGATGTGATGCGAATATTCGTAGAGCGAGCCGGTCAGGTAGCCGACTTGCAGGATGGCCATCTCGCGCAGACGCGGATCGAGGCGACTCTTGAAGCGGGTGAAATGAATCAGCGCACCGAAGGCGCGTGCGCCGTCGGGACTGTGCGCAAGCGCGCGCATCAGATTGATGTTGCGTGACAGGAGGTCTTGGTTTTCCGCTGACAGGTCCGATTTGTCGAGATATGGTATGCGTGCCATCGCCTGAAGCCTCCCTGGGCGCCGTTTTTTACTTGATGCGCGGACGATCGCACGCTACATGCTATAGCGCCTGAGCGCGGCGCTGGACAACCTCACGGCGAATGAAGTGGAGGGAACACAATGGGCAAGCTTGACGGAAAGGTCGCCTTGATCACTGGGAGCGGGTCGGGAATCGGACGCGCCACCGCGATTCTGTTCGCCGCCGAGGGCGCGAAACTTTCGATCGTTGACTGGGCGGATGACAGCGCGCAAAGGGTGGCTTCTGAAATCGCCAAAGCCGGCGGCGCAGCAATCTCGATTCGCGCCGATGTATCGAAGGCGGCCGACGCAGAGCGCATGGTGGCCGAGACGGTCCGCCATTTCGGACGCCTCGACATTCTTTACAACAATGCCGGCATCGGCTTCGCCCGGCGCACGCATCTGGTCACCGAAGAGGAATGGGATCTGACGATCAACGTCGATTTGAAGGGCGTCTTCCTTGGCTGCAAGTACGCGCTGCCGGAGTTGATGAAGCAGGGAGGCGTGATTCTTAGCACGGCGTCGGTCGCGGGCCTCGAGGGTTATCGCCAGATGGGCGCCTACTGCGCGGCGAAAGCCGGCGTCGTCTTACTGACCAAGTCGCTTGCGATGGATTATGCCGAGTACGGAATTCGCGTCAACTGCATCTGTCCCGGAGCGATCGACACGCCGCTGTTCGAGAGCGCATTCGAGAAGCTATCACCCGAGGAACGTGTGCGGGCGCATCAAAGGTTCGCCGTGATGCATCTTGAGGGGCGCACCGGGAAGCCCGAAGAGATCGCTAGTACGGCGCTGTTCCTGTGCTCACAGGACGCGTCTTTTATCACCGGACAGGCCGTAGTCGTGGATGGCGGCTATACGGCGGGTCATCGGATGATAAGACTCCCCTAGGCGAGGCACGAACGATAGAAAACTAAACCGCCAGCGTAATTTTTATCAAGCGGTGGCAATTTTGTGGTTTGGCCGCGACTTTAGCTGTAAGATAAATCGAGTTGAACTTGGAGCACGTCTAATTGGTGGTACGGCAAGGGGGCATCGCTACCGATCGGAGGATAATGAAGTGTCCGCTGTAGTATTTGCCCTGCTCTTCGGCTTGCTTTCAGGAATCGCCGGGTTCGCCGGAAGCGCTTCGTTCGAGACCGTTCTGATGCTCGGGCTGCTCGGCCTGATGCATTTGAGCGTTGTCGCCGGGCGCCAAGCCAACGAAAAGATCATCGGAAAAGATATCCAACGATAACAGCGGCGCGCGCGCAACTGCTTTATGTTGTCGGGATGCCGATCGGCGACAGCGCCGATCTGAGTCCGCGCGCGCTTGCAGTTTTGGCGCAAGTCGATCTGATCGCGTGCGAGGATACGAGGCGAATCGCCCCACTGCTCGCCGCGCACTCGATCACCACGCCCACGATCAGCTACTTCGAGCATAACGAGGAGCGCCGTATACCCGAGTTGGTCGAGCGGATGG
>JAKAVX010000647.1 GCA_021827465.1 Deltaproteobacteria bacterium
GCAAGGGCCATATCGGGAAGGAAACCTTTCGCCGCCTGCTGCATGACTCGCGATTTTTCGGGCTTCCGATGTGCCTGGAGACCGACCCGGGACCCGACATGAAGGATATCGCGAAGGACCTTGAGACGCTGAGAAGCCTGCTCTGAGATCTGACTGATGCAGAAACGAATTCTGACCGGAGACCGTCCCACCGGACCGCTCCATCTGGGCCATTACGTCGGCTCGCTGGCAAACCGCGTCCGCCTCCAGCACGAGTACGACAGCTATATCCTGATAGCGGACGTGCAGGCGCTGACCGACAACTTCGAGCGGCCCGAGATGCTCGAGGCGAACGTGTTCGAGGTCGCGCTCGATTACCTCGCCGTCGGGCTCGACCCGGACAAGGTCAAGATCGTCGTGCAATCGATGGTGCCGGAGCTGGCCAAGCTGACCATCTACTTCATGAACCTCGTCACGGTCGCTACGCTGGAGCGCAATCCGACCGTGAAGGAAGAAATCAAGCAGCGCAACTTCGCCAAGGGAGTGCCGGTCGGATTCTGGTCGTACCCGATTTCGCAGGCGGCCGATATCACGATTTTCAAGGCGGACCTGGTCCCGGTCGGCGAGGATCAATTGCCGATGATCGAGCAGGCGCGCGAGATCGTGCGCCGCTTCAACCGACTCTATCGCAAGGTGCTGATAGAGCCGAAGGCGCTGGTGGGCGCGATGGCGCGACTGCCGGGGACCGACGGCGGCGCCAAGATGTCGAAATCGCTCGGCAACTGCATCTACCTTGGCGATCCGACTGAAACCGTGCGCAAGCGCGTGATGTCGATGTTCACCGATCCGACGCGAATCCATCCGACCGACCCGGGCCACGTCGAGGGCAACCCGGTCTTCACCTACCACGACGTTTTCAACCCGAATAAGGCCGAGGTCGAGGACCTGAAGGAGCGCTATCGCAAGGGCACGGTCGGCGACGTCGAGGTCAAGCAGCGGCTGTTCGACGCGCTGGAGAATTTCCTTGCCCCGATTCGCGAGCGGCGTATCGAGTACGGGAAAAATCGCGCACGGGTTCGCGAGATAATCATGGAAGGCACGAAAAAGGGGCGCGCCGTCGCGCAGGCCACGATGGAGGATGTGCGCGCCGCGATGAAACTCAACTACAAATTCGAGTAGCGAGCCGATCGCCGCATTTGTGACGCGGTACCTTGAAAGGGGGGAGTGTCGTGTCAGAGCAACAGTGCAACTACTGGCTCTTCCAGTACGCCACGAAGGACGACATCGGCGAGGTCCGCAAGGGAAGCAGGAAACGCTGGCAAGCCAACCGGCGGATGCTCGCGGGAGACAAGGTAGTTCTATGGAAGCCCGGCGCTGACGGCGGCGTGTTCGGCTTCGGCAAGATTTTAAGCAATCCAAGGGCAAGAGACTTCCTCACACACACCTACAGCGTCGATTGGCAGTGCCTCCGTCGCCTTCGGCATCCGATTCCTAAAGGGCACCTGCGCCGCTATCGCTCACTGCAAGCTGTCGCGGTTGTTGGCAAATCATTCCGCGGTGGCGTGCTGAGGTTGAACAAGCAACACTGGGAAACCATCCAGAGTATTGCCTCTCGGGGCCAGTCAGTGCGTACCTTCCGTGAGCGCGGACCGCAGAAAAGCAACGACACGCAATGCTGGATCTTTCAGGCGCATCCAAAGGAAGACGACCTACGAGAGTTCCTGAAGAACCGCAAGGCCGGTTCACGCCTTTACTGGAGGGTGACCCGCTTCAAAGACCCTCGGGCGCACGTTCGGCCCGGAGACAGAGTGGCGATGTTCCAGGCTCGTGGCAGCGAGGCCCACGCGGCCGGAATTTATGCGCTGGGCGTCATAGCGGCCCCGCCGGAGCGGACGAAGGCGTCCTGGCGGGTCAAGGTTCAGCTGACTCATCATCCGCGTGTTGAGCAGCCCATTTCCGTCGGCAAGCTGCTGGGCGAGAAGGCCTTGCGAGGACTGTCTGTGCTGCGGCCCAAAGGAGCCGAAGGCAGCAACTTCAGGATTGAAAGGATCGACGCTTGGGGTGCGATATGCGCTCTCTGGGGCGAGAATCCGAAGGAAAGACCCGGGCCGCCCGCGCCTTCGCCTAGCTCCGCGCGCGTCAAAGCTGTTGCCGCCCACGAGATGAACTTCCCAGAGCGAGAGCTTGTAAGCGCGTATGTCGCGCACATGCGCCATAAAGGATTTGCGCTCGAACAGGAGTTCCATCTTCCCAATAGCCCGAGTGGACTAAGGTGCGACTTATTTCTGGAAAAATTCCACGACGGTCGCCGCTTGGTCATTGAGGCCAAGGGGGATACGTCACGTGAGTCAGTTCGGTTGGCGATTGGCGAACTGCTCGATTACGGGCGCTACGTCGCCCCGAAATCAAGCAGGCCGCGCCTCGCGATCCTGCTCCCCGGTCCGATAGAGGGCGACCTCGAAGAGCTGTGCTCATCGCTGCGTATCGCTCTCATCTGGAGGAGCAACGACGAAGCGTTCAAGGACAACTCAAATGGAAAGCTGAGTTGACAGGCGGCGCGTGCCCGCCGGGTTGAACGAAGAGTCGAAGGCGTGCCGATCAGTACGCTTTGGCAAAGACAGCGCGTTCGGAGGCCGGCTCGCCGCAGATGAGGCATCTGCCGGCGGGAACTTTCTGATTCAGCGGAATCGCGCGGCAGGTCGCGCGCGTCTCCTCGCGAATCCGTGTCTCGCAGGCCGCGTTGCCGCACCAATAGACGTCGGCCAGTCCGCCTCCGCCTTCACCTTCCATCTGCGTGCGAAACGCCGCGTAGTCGTCGAACTGATGGGTGTTGGAGGTTCTCCATTCGAGCGCCTGCTGATAGAGGCTCGCGC
>JAKAVX010000648.1 GCA_021827465.1 Deltaproteobacteria bacterium
GCACCTCGTCGTTCCCTGGGTCAACGGAATTAGCAATCTGGTGCCTTCGACCACTCGGCCACCTCTCCGCGGTCGGAGAGAGGATTCTTTAACATAGGTTCATCCTGCGCAAGACTCCCGTCGATTTGTCCGCGGACAAATCGGGGAAATCGGCGCCCGTGTCGAAAGCGATCCGTTCATGGCAAGCCAAACCCAGCGCCGTCGCGACGGCGTTTTACGCCAAACCAAGGCTAGCGGACGATTTGGTTGGACATGCGGCGGCAACGTAGCCCACGTTTCGGCGCGCGAAGGAGGCCAGACCTGATCGCGTTAGCGCCGCTCACAGCCGCGGCCGCGCCGGCTCAAGGATGGTCGCCGTTCGACGTGAACTTGATGGCGTAGGTGTCCATGTAGAAACCGCCGTGCCCGGGCGTACCGAGCATCCCGCTGCCGTGCAAAACTGCGCCGTACGTGTCCTGCATCTGCTGATCGACGGTTTCATCCGCGGTCTTGTCAGCTTCGTCCGCAATTCGATCCGCCACTTCGATCGAGTTTTTGCGGTTGGCCCTTTGATCCTTGCTGTAGTTGATCAGAAGCGCGTCCGCTCCGGTCTCGCAGGCGCGGTTCTTGAGCTTCCGCAGGAGCTCCTGCTCCTGGCCCTGCGAACCGGCCCATCCTTCCACGATGGCAAGTTCCACGAAGTGACGCTTCGGCCTCTGGCTCAGAACCGGCATGTCGCACCCGGATCCCTTCGAGGCCGGAAACGGGCGCATCTGCGAGACCGCAACATTGATTGCATTATTGGTGGTTGCGCAGCCCTCAATTGCGAGAGCCGCAATCAAAATGACGATTGCCCTAGGCACACACGCGCGCATTTCTCAACCTCTCTCCGTTCCTCCCGCAACAGAACTACCACACTGCGGGTGCGTGTTACGATGCTTTTGGGTCAAGGCGCAAGGTTCCGCCGTCCGCGTGGACGTATCGTTTTGCGCCGCGTATCGTTACACGGGGCGCCGCTATTTCGCGTGCGAGGGAGGGCCTCCGGGCAATGCAAATCAAGCGCATCCTCGTTCCCACCGATTTTTCCCGGTCCTCGCTCAATGCCGTCGATTACGCGGTCGACCTTGCGAAACAGAATCACGCGGAACTCATCCTGATCCACGTCATCGAGCCGATGAGCTATGCCGTGCCGAGGTATCTTCCCGAGCCGACCGCGCTCCTCGAAGAGCAGCGCAAGGAGGCGCAGGACGCGCTCGATCGGGTCGTCGCGCGAGTGAGCGAACGCCATCCGCAATGCCGCTCGGAGGTACATCTGGGCGTCGTTTACCAGCGCATCGCCGAACTTGCGCGCACGCTCAAGGCCGATCTCATCGTTATCGCCACTCACGGCCGCACCGGCCTTGCTCATCTGCTCATCGGTTCGGTCGCTGAGCGGGTCGTCAGGATGGCGCCTTGCCCTGTGCTTACGGTGAGAAGCCCGCGTCAACCCGCTGCTCGGGCGGGTAAGCGCCGCAGTGTGCCACGGACCGGCGAAAAGGGTCGAACGTAGCGTCGGCGTTATCGCACTCTCGAATAGACTATCAGTACCCCGGCACGCACGCGATCACCATCAGAACGCTGCCCGGTTACCTGGCCGATCCCGGTCGCGTCGGCTATCGCGTCGGTGCGGCGGGCAAGGATGGTGCTCGCAACGATTACCACCGCCGCGCTGCAGAGGAAGACGAGGATTGTGACGAGCGGGCCGCTTTGAAACATTAAGGGCTACTCAGTATCGGGAGCTGCCGGGCGTAGGTAATACGATAGTTCGCCGCATCGCTTGAGTACGCGGGCGCGGTTTCGTTACGGCGCCCGTCATTTGTCACAATTTCCACTGACCAGCTCATTGCGGCGCGCGCATAAAGGCTATCCCGGAATGGACGCAGGCAGCGATCCGAAGACGACATGGCACGCCAAACCGCTAGACGCGGTCGCCGCCGAGCTTGGCACCGATCCGGTGCGCGGAATCGGGCGCGACGAGGCGGCGTGGCGCCTTGGCGAGTCGGGCCCCAACCGGATCGAAAGCGCCAAAACCGTCTCCGCGTGGGCGATTCTTCTCAGCCAGTTCGCGAGCGTGGTCATCTGGGTGCTGATCGGCGCGGCCGCCGTTTCCGCCGCGCTGGGCGACATCGGCGACGCGATCGCGATAGTCGCGATCGTCATCCTGAACGCGATCGTCGGCTTTATCCAGGAATACCGGGCCGAGCAGGCGGTCGCGGCGCTGGCGCGGATGGCCTCTCCGCGCGCCCGCGTGATACGCGAAGGCCGCGCCGAGGTTATCGCGGCGGCAGAAATCGTTTCCGGCGATCTGCTCCTGCTTGACGAGGGCGACCTGGTCGCCGCCGACGCGCGCCTGGTTGTGGCTTCGGCGTTGCGTACCAGCGAGTCCGCGCTGACGGGCGAGTCGACGCCGGTTGAGAAGCGGCTCGGCGAACTTGCCGAGGACACGCCGCTGGCCGACCGCTCCAACATGATCTTCATGGGCACGAGCGTGGTCGGAGGAACGGGAAGGGCGCTGGTGGTCGCGACCGCCAGGCGGACCGAGTTCGGCAGGATCGCGCAACTGCTGGAGACCGCCGAGAGCGGCCTGACTCCGCTGCAGCGCCAGCTCGATCACGCGGGCAAGCGCCTTCTCTGGGCCTCGCTCGGAATTGTCGTGGTTGTCTTCGCACTCGGAGTACTCAGGTCCGTCGGGATATTCGAGATGTTCCTCGGCGCGGTCAGCCTGGCGGTTGCGGCGATTCCCGAGGGACTGCCCGCGGTGGTGACGGTGGCGTTGTCGCTCGGGGTGGCGCGGATGGCCCGGCGAAATGCGCTGGTGCGCCGGCTCCATTC
>JAKAVX010000649.1 GCA_021827465.1 Deltaproteobacteria bacterium
CCGATCTATCGCCGATCCGCACATCCCCATAGATCGCTATGGGCTGATCGGGGTAACGCGCGAGCATCTGACGCCCGATCTGACCGTCTACGGCGACGCGGTATCGGTCAGCGACAGCCTTTATCTGCGCGAGATGAACGTGTGGACACTTTCGCGCGGATTCGGAACGAATTTCGGTTCGATGCGCGACGCGATCTCGCACTTCGGCCTGCTTTACGACTTCGAGAACGGCTTTGCGCGGCTGCAGGGCCTGTGGCATCAGGACCTGATTCAGAACCAGAACTTCGCGCTCCAGGAGCTTCCCCAATTATGGGTGAACGGACGGCGTGAGCTGCTCGGTAATCTTGCCTACCTCGACTACGACGCGACTGCGGTGGACTTCTGGCGCAATCAGGGCGTGAGCGGACTGCGCTTCAATATGAATCCGCGAATCACGGTGCCGTGGCGATGGGGCGATTACGTGTACGGCTACGGTACGATCGGCGGCTATGGGACCGTGTACGACACGTCCGGCCATCAGATCGCGATTACCCCGGTCGGAACCAAAGGGCTTTCGTACAATAACCGCCTGTCGCTCGGCCCGCTCAGCGAGGGAGGGCTGCAGTCGCGATGGATACCGTACGGGAAGGCGGGGATTGCGACGCTGCTCCAGCGCGTCTACGACGTCAAGATCGGCTCTATCGAAAAAATCAAGCACACCATCGAGCCGTTCGTTAACTATTCCTACGTTCCCACCATCTCGCAGAACAATCTCCCCCTGTTCGACAGCGTGGACCGGGTGAACCCGCGAAGCCTGGTGACCTACGGCGTTACCACCCGGATCTTCGCGCGCTTGTCGGGACCGTCTGAGCAGCCCGCGAATACGGCCGAGAACATCAATGCGGGCTACGGAGCTGAGGTCGCCGGGCCTGGCACCGGCCCGACGGGCCAGCCGGGCCAGTTGTCGTACATCAATCCGACCGGGGCGCTGACCGCCCAGAGCAACGGCAGCACGGAGCGCGAACTGCTCGAAGCGACCGTGATGCAGGCGTACGACACCACACAGAACGTCGCTCCGGACGAGGTCTCGCTCTCGGACATCGAGACGCTGGTCACGCTGTTCCCGACCGAGGTCGCTTCGCTGTCCACGCAGGTCGACTACGATCCGCGCACCAACCCCGGCGTCAGTTTTGCCACCTTTGGATTCAATTTCGAGCCGCCATGGACTGCGGGCCAGGAGCCCGGGTTGTACCTCGGCAAGGCGCTGACCGGTTCGTTCCTGTCGGTTTCGTACAACTATGTGCGGCCCAGCAACGCGGTTCAGTTCGGCACCTCGCGCAACGCGAGCGAGTTCGTCTCGGTGCGCACCTACTACGACTTGCTCGATCGGCTTGGCGTGTACGTGGCGCCGAACTACGACGTCGCCGATTCGCGCCTGCTCTCGGCGCAGTACGGCCTGCGCATCAAGTCGCCTTCCGACTGCTGGATCTTCGACTTCGGCATCACCGACTCATTCAATCCCAACGAGGTCGCCTTTCAGGTACAGCTCACGCTCGGCGGACTTGGCTCGATCGGGCAGACACCGTTCGGCCGCAACCCGTTCGAGGTCATGGGCCTGACCGGCCGGCCGGCGGGAGTGCTGCCGACCTATTAGCGATTCGGCGACCGGCGAGAGTCGCGCGCGGTCATGCGTAGAGCAGAAGGATTTCGGTTCCGACCCAGAGAATCACGGAAATCATCAACTGGCTGTCGGTGAGAAGCATCAACGACGGATCCCCGCCTTCATCTCGCTCCTGCACCAGGTAAAGATAGCGCAGGATTCCGAAAACCACGTACGGAACCGTGAGATACTGATAATGGGTGCCGAGCTTGGCCTCGACCTCCGCCGACGCTGAATAGATCATGTAGCCGACCAGGGTCGCGCCCGCGACTATCGCGAGCATCTGGTCGATAAGCCGCACGCTGTACTCGCCGAGCGCCTCGCGATGCTCGCGGGCTGCTCCCGCAAGCACCGTCAACTCATGGCGCCGGCGCGACAATGCAAGGAATAGCGCCAGCACGAACGTGATGAATATCAACCAGGGCGAGACCACCACCCCAATAGCGACGCCGCCCGCAAACGCCCGCAGCACGAAACCGAGCGCAACCGCTATCACGTCAATGATGACGACGTGCTTGGCCCATAGCGAGTACGTGAACTGAAGTCCGATGTAGGCGAACGCTATCGCTATGAAGCCCCATCCGAGCGCCGCGCTGATCCCAAGCGCGCCCACGCCCAGGCACGCCGCGAACACGGCCGCTGCCGAGACACCGATCTCGCCGCTTGCAATCGGACGGTTGCGCTTCTCCGGATTCAGCCGATCCGCCTCGCGGTCCATGATGTCGTTGAGAACGTAGGCGAAACTGGCGAGTGCGCAGAACCCCACGAATCCGAGCACGGCCAGAAGCAGGTCGTGGTAGTCGAAGAGCCGTCGGCTGAAGACGAGGGCGGCGAAGACTAGCAGGTTCTTGGTCCACTGATGGGGCCGCGCAAGCCTGACTGTCGGCGCGGCCAGGGCGCGGATCTCGGTTGCTTCGCCTTTCGCGGCCATAGGCATGGAAATCCTTTGTAAGTCCTTCGAGCGCGCCAGACAAGCGGCTGCCCGTGCTGCGCGATACGGTCGGTTTCGATTGACAGTTTTTGCTACAGGATGTAGCATTCACCCAGGCTGCCTCGTTCATCATAAGTTCGGCGCCACGAGCGTGGGACCCGCCCGTGGTACGCCGAGGGAGGAAGGCATGCCGGCACAAGCGAACAGCAGCGCCGAAAACGGAAAATCACAGCGCGCACAGGGAAACTCGAAGCCAAAAGCAGTCCGCGAGCC
>JAKAVX010000650.1 GCA_021827465.1 Deltaproteobacteria bacterium
TGCGCGGCTTGCGCCCAGTTTGTCGATTCGGCCACGTCCATCTGCTGCACGTATCCGGCCCGCGCGCTTTCCACCCCGGCAATTGCTTGCTGCTCGATGGCTTGCTGAGCGCTTAAGGTGGGTTGATGTGCCAATGCATAGGTGACCGCCTGGCTCAAAGTCAGAGGCGACTCCAGGGGCGGCGCCGGTTCAGCAGCGAAACCGCGGTCCACTCCCAGCAGCGCAAGCGCAATGAGCAGGCACCAACCTACGCTTGCGCTCCTCGTGACCACGCCGGAACGAGACGGCGCGTAGGCTGCGGCCGCAGCGGCAGCGTGCCGATCCGCGCAAGTGCTATTCATTAGCCGTGTCTTCTTTGGCGGGAAGACGCCCTTTCTTCGAAGAGTTCGCCGAATAGCTCGCGCACCTTTTCCTTTGCATCCGCCAGAACTTTCCGCCCCTGCGGAGTCGCCCGGTAAACGCGCCGCGCCCATTTCCCCGAGCGTTCCTCAACCGAACGCAGATAACCCTTGCGCTCCATCGCGTGCAGAATCGGGTAGAGGCTGCCGCCGCTCAGCTTGTAGCCGTGCCGGCCAAGTTCGTCGATTATTCCCAGACCGAAGATCGGCTCTTCGCTCGCGTGGTGTAGAATATGGAGCCCGATCAGCCCCGCATAAAGCTGGCGATCTTCCTTTTCGTTATGGTTAACGTTATTCGACATCGCAACTCAATCTCGTATCACGATAATCATACTGATCAAACCACCTGGATGGAAACCGTGTAACGCCAACATTCCAAGTTTCAATGCGAAGAAGGGAGAGCTCATCACAGTTTCCGCACAAAAGACGCGTACAGATCGTCGAACAGCGCCGAACCGCGGGACAGGCGCGCATCATCGTCCTTGTACGCCCGGCAGATTCCCGTAATCACGCAGTTGATGCCGGAGACTTCCGGACGGCCGAACTTGCCGTCCTTCAGATCGATGTCGTGAACGATTTCGCCGATGGCTCGCAACGCGGCGTCGTTCAGCTTCATCCGTTGAAGCAGAACCTCGAACGTGCACCGATCGCCCTCGTGCGTGAATTCCGCCTGAAACATATCGAAGCGCACTTCATCTTTCGCAGGCCGGTAGCCCTTGGCAGGCACAAACTTGAACCTGGCCCCTGGGTCAACGAAGCGGCGGATCAGCCAGGCGCTGCCCATGCGGTCAACGTGGAGTCCTTTGCGAGTGACCCATATGCGCTTGCGAAACTCGTTGGCTGACTCAGGGCTCTCTCGCCCGCCGGCAGCCGCTTGAGGCCGCAGTCGCGCTTCGAGGTTTGCGACCAGCCCTTCCGCTGTTTGACGGCCGAGCGAATCAAAGAAATCCACTGCGACAATCTCCTCAAGGCGGCGCCGTAGCCGCGTGGTACCTGCTTGAAGCTCGCCCTTTTGCTCGGCTTCGAGCTCCGCACCCGCGCGAGACTTACTCGCCAGCTCTCTTGCTTCCTCGGCAACCGCCGCATAGTCGGCGTCGCGCGCCGCCTTGAATAGCGCTTCGACCTGATCGTTAGACACCCCTTCGATGAAGTCCGCTTCGCAAATCGACGCCTCTCCACCGCCGGCCGTGATCTCGCCCAGGGTCCATTGAAAGTCCTCCAGGGCCGGCTCGCTCTTCGGAAGCACATAGACCGAGTTCTTGATCGCAACGGCGCCAATCTTCTGCAGGCGGCGCCAGATCTTGACCCGGAAGTAATCTGGCTTGGGCGGGATGTTGTGGATCAGCAGCAACCACGGCTTCTCGTTCGACTGAGCCATTCCCCAAACCTTGACAGAGGAGTGATACAGTTGCAATATCTGAAAGAAGCGATTGAATCATGGGCAACGCTCGAATCGGGAAAATCGCACTTCTCTGGCGCGGGAACCGCGAGGCGCGCAACAGGGCCAACCCGCAAAACAACCGGCTGCGCGGCGTCTTCGCTGCCTTGGCCGCTCTTGATATCGCGGTCGAGCCGGCTGTCTACTCGGACGAAATGATCCAGGAAGTGCGCGATCAGTTACTGCGCGCCGACGGCGTGCTCGTTTGGGTCGATCCAGTTTCAGATGGCCAAGATCGTTCCAAACTCGATGCGATGCTGAGGGAAGTGTCTGCCAAAGGCGTCTGGGTGAGCGCTCATCCCGAGGTGATCCTCAAGATGGGCACGAAGGAAATCCTCTTTCGGACGCGACACCTCAGATGGGGAACAGACACCAACCTTTACAACACGATCGAGGAGCTCCGGGCGCAATTTCCGTCTCGGCTGGCATCGACAGGACCTCGAGTCCTTAAGCAGTATCGCGGCAACGGCGGCATTGGAACGTGGAAGGTCGAGCTGGCCGCTGGCGATGCAGCGGTATCGGATAACGATCGAGTTGTTCGCGTGCAGGAGGCGCGCGGCGGAGCTCTCGACGAAGAGTTGCGGTTGAGTGACTTTATGCGGCGCTGCGAGGCGTACTTCGCCGGGCCCGGCCGCCTAATCGATCAACTGTTCCAGCAGCGTGTAGGCGAGGGAATGATCCGCTGCTACCTGGTTCACGACGAAGTGGTCGGGTTTTCCACACAGATACCGCGAAATGCCGGGCATTTTGCTATGGCTCGCGAGAAAACCATGTTCGGAGCGCAGGAACCTCGCTTCCACGCGCTTAAGGACAGCATGGAATCGCAATGGGTCCCAGCGGTGATGCGTCTACTTGATCTCGACACTGGCTCGATGCCGGTGATCTGGGATGCGGATTTTCTTTACGGGCCGAAGACTTCTGCCGGCCAAGACACATACGTCCTCTGTGAGATCAATATCAGCGCTGTATTTCCTTTTCCGGACCAGGCGACCAGCAAAATC
>JAKAVX010000651.1 GCA_021827465.1 Deltaproteobacteria bacterium
CGTGGAACGGGCGCGGTGAGGGCGACCTAGGGCGACCCGAGGGGAACCAGGGTCGGCAGGATAATCAGGCGCCTTCGAATCG
Source organism: Deltaproteobacteria bacterium (assembly GCA_021827465.1). Next base: position 83 of record JAKAVX010000651.1, read on the forward strand.
ACGAGCTTCCCCAGTTGCTGAATGTGTTTACGGGCGAAATGAGCCTGATCGGGCCGCGTCCGGAGCGACCCGAGATAGCCGGCAAGGTGGTCGAGGCGATACCGCTCTACGAGTATCGCCATTTCGTCAGGCCCGGACTCACCGGATGGGCACAGGTCTGTTATCCGTACGGCGCGAGCATCGAGGACACCAGGCAGAAGCTGGCCTACGATCTTTACTACATAAAGAACTGGTCGCTTACCCTTGACCTGCAGATCATGTTGCAAACCTCCAAGGTCGTGCTGTTCGGGCGCGGCGCTCGCTGAAGCGTCGGCGACTGCGCCTTTGCTTGCGCGGATCCCCAGCGGCGCCGATTGCGCCGCCGTCCCGCCGTATCTCCCTTCATATCTCTCGGGGCGCCTGGAGCCTGGGAGCCCGCCCGCTAATCCAACCCCACTTCGACGGAAAGTTTTCGGACTGCCATGCATGGCGGACGCCATGCCCTGAGGGCCTCCGCTTCATAAAAAAGAAGATGCCGGACACTCGTCGGACGGTCCGACTTAGGCTCCTTTCTTGCTTTCCTTCGGAGGCCTTCTGAAGAATGAGAGATTCCTTAAACCCGGTCGACCGGTTCAACCGATGGTTCGGTCGTGCCCGCACGGCTCACGATCCGATGCTTGACGTCGCAGCGCTTGCGACGGCCGGCGCCACTGGAAAGCCGACCGTACGATTCGTTCTGCTCAAGCAGGCCGATGATCGTGGCTTCGTATTTTATACAGACAGGCGAAGTCCCAAGGGACGGATGCTCGAGGAGACCCCGTCTGCGGCTCTGGCGTTTTACTGGGACCGGATTGGCCGTCAGGTGCGAATCGAAGGTTCGGTGAAAGAGGTGTCCGGGGAAGAAGCCGACCGCTACTGGGCCAGTCGCGAGCGTGGGAGCCAGCTTTCCGCAAGCGCTTCGGTTCAGAGCGCGCCACTGCAAAACCGGGCCGACCTGGTCGCGCGTGTCGCTCGGCTAAAACGATCGTTCGGAGACAAATCAATACCGCGACCCTCCTACTGGACCGGCTTTCGCCTGCATCCCAAACGGGTCGAGTTCTGGATTCGTGGCGCAAGCCGGCTTCATCGGCGCGAACTCTTCGTCCTGACGGGCAAGAGATGGAAGCGCGTGATGCTTCAGCCGTAGGGAACGACGAGTCTTCCAAGAGGCAAATCTGCGCGTGGCTCTATCGGCGTCATGTGGCCCAGTTTTGGCGCGAAAAGAGCCAAGATGCGCTGTTGCGAGGTGGAGCCGTCGCGGAGATTCCGCGTCGGTACGCAATGTGCTGATGCTCGCGTGGGAGAGAGATATATTTGATGGACGCCTATCGAGAACTCGACGTCAACTTGCCGCAGCAGTACGAGCAGCTCCGCCAGAGCGCGCATCGCTTTGCCAGGGAGGTTCTGCGGCCGGCGGCAGTTGAACTGGACAAAATTCCGAATCCCGACGAGGTAGTAGCGCCGGGATCGCGGCTCCGCCGGGTTTTCGAGCAAGCCTATCAGCTCGGCTACCATACCGCCGGTTTTCCGCCCGAACTCGGCGGGCTCGGCTTGGACGGACTCGGCCGACACATCCTGCTCGAGGAGTTGTCGTGGGGCAGCGTTGACCTCGCGCTCGGCATAATGGTGGCATCTTTCCCGTTCGCGTCGCTTGCCTCTTTCAATGACCCCGAGATGACCGAGCGTTTCGTCAAGCCCTTCGTGAACGACAAGCACGGGGCGCTGATCGGATGCTGGGCGATCACCGAGCCACAACATGGCTCCGACACGATCATGGTCGGAACGCCGCAGTTCAAGGACGCCCGGGTGAGCGGTCAACTGGTCGCCCGCCGCGACGGTGACGATTACATCGTCACGGGCCAGAAGTCCTCATGGGTCTCCAATGGGACTATCGCGACTCACGCGCTCGCCTATCTGACCGCGGATCCTTCCAAAGGGATGGCGGGCGGCGGAATTGCGTTCGTGCCGCTCGACCTGCCCGGCGTGAGCAAGGGCAAACCACTCAACAAGCTCGGGCAGCGCGCTCTCAACCAGGGCGAGATCTTCTTCGACGAAGTGCGAATCCCTCGTCGCTTTATGTTGATGGGACCCGAGATCTATGAAATGGCGCTGACGCGGACGCTGGCGGGTGCGAACTCCTCGATGGCGGCGGCGTTCACGGGCGTCGCGCGGGCGGCCTACGAGGAAGCGCTGGCCTATTCCAAAATACGAATTCAGGGCGGCAGGCCCATCTGCGAGCATCAACTCGTCCAGAAGCATCTGTTCGAGATGTTCACCAAGGTCGAAGCGTGCCGCACGCTCTCGCGCGCCACGATGATCTACAACCAATCGGCGCCGGTCCCCTCACTGGAGCATGCGATAGCGGCCAAGACATTCTGTACTCAGTCGGCATTCGAAGTCGCGAGCGACGCGCTTCAGATTTTCGGAGGTAACGGGCTCAGCAAGGAGTATCCGCTGGAAAAGCTCTTCCGTGACGCCCGCGCCTCGATGATCGGAGACGGCACCAACGACGCTCTCAGTCTTGCCGGCGCTCGGAGGATTCTCGAACTCGACGCAACGAGCCGGACGTAACGTCGAGATTGCTTGGGGAATCGGTGAAACGCGCGGCCCGGTCTCGGTGATCGGGCCGCGCGCCCGTGGTCGCCTTTCAGCCGCACCGGGCTCCACGCGAAGCGCTTGCGCCTGCCGTGAATAAAGTCAATTGTCCACCGGCGCGCCGGGATCAC
>JAKAVX010000652.1 GCA_021827465.1 Deltaproteobacteria bacterium
CGCTGAAAGTAATTGCAGTCATAAGCCAGGTAATCGCCGTCATGGACAAAGCGCTCGACCGCCTCTTTGTGGGTGACGAGCTTCGAGACCATCCTATGCGGTTTATGATCGCGGACGAACTCCCGATAACCGTCCGGATCGACCTTGAAGTAGTCGCCTTTGCCTTCTTCCAAAACGCGCATTTCGGGCCGATACCTCCTCGGAAACTCGCCAGTCGGTTGCTAGGTTATCCGTTCGCCCGATCAGGCCTCCTCGCGCTTGCGTTCCGGTCCCGAACGCGGACCCTGTGCGCGTCCGGCAGTTCAGGTTTGAGCCCCGGATTGGAGCAGGATGCCGTTGTGGATCAAAAAGCTCCTTACCATGTTGCCGCGGCGCCTTCGTTCAGCCGCATCGCCCCCGGCGTCTTGGCCCTGAAACTGGGCTATCTTTTCGGCCATCGAGCGTCGGCCCCTGATGCTGATCTTGGTCTCGCGCCCATCCTTTATCAGCAGGCACGCACTCACTATCTGGTCGGGGTCGAGTTCCACGAACGCGCAAAATTCTTCGAGCAGCTTCAGCCGCGAGGAGTCCTCTGCAGGCTCCACGCCCGACTGCTCCCGCAGCCCCTTGAACCAGGTCTTCACCGAGTCGTATTCCGCGAGCGGACGTCTGAATAAAATCATTGCTCTTGAGCTCAGATCGTTGGGCGGCGGCGCGAAGCAATCAACGCCGCACGCCGGCCTTCTCCATCAGCGCATCATTCCGGCAGGCCGAACATCCGCGCGAGCGCCTTAATCTCTTCCTTGCGCCATGGCAGCGGTGCCGGCGCCTGAATCATCTTGGCGGTCTTGAGTTGCTCGGTCACCTTCGGATCGGGTTTGAACGGGCTGCCGTATTTGCCTTCGAAAAAGATCTCCTCGAGCGGGGGGCGCGGACGCTGTCCACCCGCCTCCCAGGACTCGGCCGGATAGCCGACTAAAAGCACCCACAGCGGAAGCCATTCGTCAGGCGGGTTCAAGATCTTCTTAACCGGCTCGGCCACGAACGCGGACAGGCAAACACCAAGCCCTTCATCGACTCCAGCAAGCATGGCTTGGCAGATCGCAATCCCGGCGTCGGAAGCCGCTGCAGCTGCGACCGACGGTTGGTCCTTTCCCTCGGCCAGGGGCTTGAGGATATTCGGCCATACGAATTCGTCGACGAACTTATGGCTCCAGCCGTGAGTCACATTAAGCGCGCCGACATCCACGAGCTTTTTAAGCCGGCCTTGCGCGCCGTAGTACGCGCCCATATCGACGTAGGTGTAGATATGAACCGGCGCAAGCTCGATGTTGAGCCCCGAGACAGGCGTCTTAAGTGCATCGAGGGTTTCGCGGTCAAGGTTATCGCGGAACACTACAATCGCCTTGAGAAAGGTGGCGTTGACCGCGCACGAGGCCAGCCGCGCCGCTTCCAACATGATTTGGATCTTTTCGCGTTCGACCGGCCGCCACGACTGAAAGTAGCGGATCGATCGCCGCCGACCTACCACTTCTTTGTACTCCATGATTAATCCTCCGGTTTGGTAGCCGTCTCTTCGCCTTTGCCTGTGTGGTCCGTCAATCGGGTTCTGTCGCACAAGCGCCGAGCCGAAGCCCAGCCGCTTGCTCCCCAACTCAGGGAAACCTTTCCCGCAAATACTGTCATTGTCAAGAAGATTTGCGATGCGAGCCTGTGGGACGATGCCTGAGCCATTCGGCAATAATCGGACGAGTGCAAACCGGTAGACGAAGCAGCGGCCACTCAAAGCCGAGTGGCGACTTGACGGTGGGTTCAATAACGGATTAGAAGTCCTATGCCGGGAAGTCGAGAAACTGAATTTCCAGTTTACGCTTCGCACGTCGGATTAAGGGAAGGAGAGCCTGGGCGCATGGAACGACGGGAATCGGATCGGCAGCGGAAGCAGCAGGACGTGATAGCTTTTCGCAAGCGTTGTACGCCCGGAGGTACCGGCCTGACGCACTATATCCTTCCAGACGATGCGCCGAAGTCGTCGATGAAGCGCGGCAGTTCCAAGCGCCGCGCACCGCAGAGCATAAAGCTCTAGTTTCGATTCGCGACAGACATTCGTTGAGTAAAAGACTCACTGACGGCCATCGGCTCCCAGGGCTGCGGCAGGGCCAGCATGCAAACTTGGGCGCCGGTCCTGTCTTACAAACGCTGGATATAGGCCATCCGCGCTACATGGCGGTGCTCGCGCCCGACACGGCCTTCTGGGCGCTGGTGCGCAAGGAAAAACTCGCCGACGCGCTTGGCTGTGGATCGCTCGTCGACAGCTACGTCCGCCGCGCCCCTGCCTTCGACGATGAAATGGAGGCTTTGCGCTCAGGCATCCGCCCGTCGGCGGTGTACTTCAACCCGACCGACCGCTGCAATCTCAACTGCACCTACTGTTATCTTCCGACGAATACGCGCCAGCGCGGTGAGCATATGCCGGTGGCCGGATTGCTCGACGCGCTGGAACGCCTGCGGCGCTATTTCGAAGCGACCCATCCATGGGGCGGCCTGCCGCAGGTCGTCTTCCATGGCGCCGAGCCGTTGCTCAATCGGGAGGCTGTGTTCGCGGGAATCGAAGCATTCGCCGGCGTGTTCCGTTTCGGGATCCAGACCAACGCGACGCTGCTCGATGAGAGCGCGATGGAATTTCTCCTTGCGCACAATGTGAGCATCGGAATTTCTCTTGACGCCCCAACGGCGGCAATTGCCGACCGTACCCGGCGCTCGTGGGCGGGTAACGGAGTTTTCGACCGCGTCACGGCCGCGATGAAGCTGCTTCGAGGGTATCCGGGATGGAGTGTGATCACGACG
>JAKAVX010000653.1 GCA_021827465.1 Deltaproteobacteria bacterium
CTTCTCGCGCGGCGTGATTACCTGTGGAACAGCCATTATAGGATCGCGCGGCCAGCCAAGGCGGGCACACCGCACCTTTCACAGAGTAGTCACCATTTGGCCGCGTGCCTATAACTCCTCGATAATAAATTGATCGTTCGTATAGACGCAGATTTCGGACGCGATCTTGAGCGACGCCTCCGCGATCTGCCGCGCCGACAATCCCGGATTATGCCGCGTCAGCGCGCGCGCCGCTGACAGCGCGAAGTTTCCGCCCGAGCCAATCGCCAGGATACCGTCGTCGGGCTCGATTACGTCGCCCGCGCCCGACAGCAATAGCGAGCTCTCGGCGTCGGCCACGATCAGCATTGCCTCAAGCCGGCGCAAAATCCGGTCGGTGCGCCAGTCCTTGGCCATTTCGACCGCGGCGCGCCGAAGCACGCCATTGTACTCTTGCAGTTTGCTTTCGAACTTGTCGAACAGCGTAAGGCCGTCCGCGGTCGAACCGGCAAACCCCGCCAGTACGCGGTCGCCATGCAGACGGCGCACCTTGCGGGCTCCGCGCTTCATGATCGTCGGACCGGCGCTGACCTGGCCGTCGCCTGCCATCACGATCCGGCCGCCGCCGCGGACGCTCAATATTGTAGTGCTGCGGATTTTCATTTTCCCTCGCGGCGCAGATCCTCATGCGCGAGGATGCGCGCGCCGATAGACCTGTTTGAGATGATTAACGCTGACGTGCGTATAGCGCTGAGTTGTCGCGAGGCTGGAATGCCCGAGCATCTCCTGGATCGACCGCAGATCGGCGCCGTTGCCGAGCATATGCGTAGCGAATGTGTGCCGCAGTCCATGCGGAGTCAAATCGACGGGCACGCCCGCTCGGGCTATTCGATCCCGCACAATATTTTCGACGCTCCGCGTGGTCAAACGCGTTCCGCGCAGATTCACGATCACGGGGCCGTGGGGTTCCCACGCGATCGGCATCGCGCGGCGCCATGCCGCGAGGGCGTCGAGTGCGGGTTCTCCAATCGGCACCATCCGATCCTTGTCGCCCTTGCCCGCGCGCACCGTCAACATGCCAAGTTCTTCATCGATATCGCGCCAATCGAGACCGATCAGCTCACTGACGCGGACTCCGGTCGAGTAGAGCGTCTCGATAATCGCGCGGTCGCGTAGAGCTCTGGGTGATTTCACGTCGGAATCGACCTCGAGCAGCTTGGTCATGTCTTCCCGGCCGAGAATCTGTGGAAGATGCCGTTCCGAGCGCGGCGAGCGCATCGTGCGGGTAGGATTTCCACCAGCCCCGGCGTTCTCTCGATAGCGGAAAAACGCCTTGGCGGCGCTGAGCCGTCGCTGCACGGTCGCGCGGCGGTAGGTCTTCATCATCTCGGCTAGCCACCCCCGTACGTGGTCGGGCGTGATTGACGCTGGATCAATCGCGTCAACGCGCCGGCCCACAGCGGCGGAACGATCGAGCATGTACCCGCGCAACGCCATCAGGTCGCGGCGGTAGTTATCGACGGTATGCGCCGACGCGCGTGCGGCCTGCGCCAGAGTGGTCGCGAAAGCCTCGATCGCGTCCAGCATCGTCTCGCGCGCAGGGGTCACAGCGGCTATGCTAGCAGTCAGGAAGTGGAGGAAAAAGCGGGCTTCTCCCGGCCAATATCGCGGATTGTAACCAAGAGCACGCGATGAATTGTTTCTTCTGCGGCGGGAAAATCGAGGTCTTGGATCGCGTCGGCTTTCGCGACGAGTGTCCCGCATGCGGCCGCGCGGCGCACGCGTGCCGGAACTGCGGTTTCCATGACCCGGCTTACAACAATCAGTGCCGCGAGCCGATGGCGGAGCAGGTGACCGACAAGGAACGCGCGAACTTTTGCGAATATTTTATCCCCGCGGAAAAATCCGGCGCAGTATCGAAGCCGGCAAACCCGCGCAAAGCGCTCGACGATCTGTTCAGGAAGAAATGATTTCGCACTATCGAACCGAAATTCGCCGCGCCCCGATTGATCGCGCCTGCGCTCTGATCGTGCTTGCCGCTCTTGGCGCGAGCGGATGCACCAAAGCCAACAGCGCTCGCGGCGTTGTCGATCGCTTCATTACCGTTCATTACATGGCGATCGACCTGAAATCCGCCGAGCCACTGTGCACCGGTCTGGCCCTCGACAAGATTCATGAGGAGATGCAGCTTACCCGGGGCCAAACGATCGATGAGTCCACGCGCAAGCCCATTATCCATTACAAGCTTAAAGCCGAGCGCGATGCCCCTGATCACGTTCAGTACGTGTTTCGCGCTACGATCGATGTGCCCGAGGGCGGTTCCTTTGAAAAAAACTGGATGATCACCGCGCGCAAGGAAAGCGGCATCTGGAAGATCTCGAACTTCAGTGAATATGACTGAGCGGATGCTTCCCAGAATGCGTGAAGACTCGACCATCGAAACCCCAAAGCTGGCCGCGATCGTTCTTGCCGCCGGACTCGGCACGCGGATGCGCTCGCGGCGGGCGAAAGTCCTGCACGAGATCGGCGGCGCGGCGATGATCCAGCGGGCGCTCCGTGCGGTCGAGACCACACGGGCCGCGCCGATTATCCTCGTGACCGGCTATCAGGCGCGCGAGGTCGAAGCCGCCGCCCGCTCAGCGATCCCCGGGGCTTCGATAGTCCGCGCCATACAGGCACAGCCGCGCGGCACAGGCGACGCGGCGCGCACCGGAATAGACGCCCTCGCGGATGATTACGCGGGCGACATACTGATCGCATACGGCGACATGCCGATGCTGACTGCGGCCACGCTCGCTGAATTTATATGCGCGCATCGCAAAAGCGGCGCGGCGCTTTCTTTCAT
>JAKAVX010000654.1 GCA_021827465.1 Deltaproteobacteria bacterium
CAATTTTCGACGTGTTCTCAGCCGAGAAATACGAAGTCGAAAGGACGAAGATAACAGTTGCCCACGTCAGCACCGGCAGCCACTTGAACAGCGGCCGTTCGATGTGCGGCCGACCTTCACGATCCGTCATTTCGTTACGCCAGCGCTGAAGGTTAGCATGGGCCAGTAGGGGGTTAAACGGGGAGAAGTGGCGGCGCAGCTTGTTATTCATGAAAGGAATTAACGGAATATGAGCCAGGTTTGGACCATCGCAGGAATGCGTCCCGTGTCGCCCTGCACGATCGTGATCCTCGGTGCCTCGGGCGACCTCACCGCGCGCAAGCTGCTGCCGGCGCTCTACAACCTGGAACATTGTGGGCAAGGCGTTATTCCGCCTAGAAGCGCAATCCTCGGCTTTGCGCGGCGCGAAATGTCGCTCGAGGCGTTTCGCACCAAGGCGCGCGAGATGGCCACGCGCTTCTCGCGCTTGCAAATCGACGAGGAATGCTGGGACCGCTTCGCCCGGAACATCGATTACCTTTCGGGGCTGGACCGTCCCGACGGCTTCGCACGTCTGAAGGACCGCCTGGAGGCAATAGAGAAAGAGCGCGACCTGCCGCCCAACCACGTCTTCTACCTTGCGCTTCCGCCGGAGGCGATTGCCGAGACGGTCGAAAAGCTATACGGCTCCGGCCTCATCGCGTCGCCACAGTCTCCCTATTTCAGCCGCATCGTAGTCGAGAAACCAATCGGCCACGACCTGCATAGCGCGCTGCAAATCACTAATACGATACACAAGTACTTCGACGAGACTCAGGTCTTCCGCATCGATCATTACCTCGGCAAGGAGACCGTGCAGAACCTGATGGTGCTGCGTTTCGCCAACAGCATCTTCGAGGATTTCTGGAACAACCGCCGCATCGATCACGTCCAGATAACGGTCTCCGAGGATGAAGGGCTGGGCACGCGTGCGATGTATTACGACAGCGCCGGCGCACTACGCGATATGGTGCAGAACCACATACTGCAGGTGATGGCGCTGACCGCGATGGAGCCGCCGGTGTCGCTGGCGGCCGACGCCGTGCGCGATGCCAGGGTCAACGTGATCCGTTCGCTGCGGCCCATCGCTCCCGGCGATGCGCGCAAGCTCGTGGTTCGCGGCCAGTATGCCGCCGGCGAGATCGGCGGCAAGCGGGTGCCCGGCTATCTTCAGGAAGAGGGCATAGGCAAGGCGTCGCGCACGGAAACCTTTGTCGCGCTGAAGGCGGAGATCGACAATTGGCGATGGTGGGGGGTGCCATTTTACCTGCGCACGGGCAAGCGTATGCCGCGGCGCGCGAGCGCGATTTTCGTGCAGTTCAAACATGTCCCGCAGATCCTGTTCAGCCGCCGCGTCCCGTTGTCGCCCGGCGTGCTGACGATTCGCATCCAGCCCGATGAGGGGTTCTCCCTCGAAGTGCTAGCCAAGCGACCCGGCCTGGACCTCTCGATCCAGCCGGTGCGGATGGACCTCCACTACTCAGCGGAGTTCAATGGCGTCTCGCCCGACGCCTACGAGCGGCTGCTGCTCGACGTGATGGCGGGCGACCATACGCTGTTCCTTGGCGCGAGATTCGTCCACCGCTCCTGGGAGTTTGTGCAGGGAATTCTTGATCAATGGCAGGATGACACCTCGACGCCGCTGGTGCCTTATACGGCCGGAACGTGGGGGCCCAAGGCGGCCGACGATCTGATTCAGGCCGACGGCCGGGCATGGTTCACGCCATAGAGGGCGCGGGATTTATCAAGCGAAGCGTGACATCGAGCCCTCGGGCAGCGGAGCTGGCGCGGGTTCGCAGATTTTCATTGTAAATGCGGCGACTTAGGCGGGTAACGTCATTGTTTTAGCGATCGCGATCCGGCTCTCGAAGCGAGACACGGCGTATACGCGGACGTTATACCCACAGATTATTGACAGAGTTATCAACAGGCCGGAGCGAGCTTCGCCCCAGCCCCCGAGCGGCGCACTACAGGTGCTAGGTGTGCCGATGCATCGGGCACTGCGCCCCATGGCTGCCGCCCGAGCAACAGGGCTGCGAGGGGGCAACACGCCTCCCTTGTGCATGTCCCGCTTTTCCAGTGAATGGCATTATCGCATCGCGCAAAGCTTGCGACAAAACTTCCAGCATCACGCCGGCGTCCGGCGCTGTGGCGCAAAAGGCACGCGATGCGCTAGCCTAGATTTGGAATGCGTCAGTTGGTCGTGTTGCGCGCGTACGTCGTTCAGAGACCGGTTTGCGCGTGACGCGATATAGCAAGGAGACTTACCATGGCCAGGGCAGAGGGTGTCTATATCATCGGTGGTGCGCAGAGTGACTTCGCCCGCAACTGGAATAAGGAGGGCAAGCACTTTTCCGCCGTGATGCGCGAGGTGGTGAACAGCGGGTTGGAGCAGGCGCAGATCGAGCCGCACGAAATCCAGACCGCTCATGTCGGCAACTTCGGCGCCGAACTCTACGCCAAGCAAGGCCAGCTCAACGCTTTCTTCCTCGAAGTCGATCCTGCTTTCTCCGGCCTTCCGACCGGCCGTCATGAGGCCGCTTGCGCCTCGGGTTCGATCGCGATCCTCGCCGCTTCGGCCGAGATCGAGGCCGGCCGCTATGATCTCGCTGCGGTGGTCGGCTTGGAGCAGATGAAGACGGTCGATACCGCCACCGGCGGCGACTTCCTCGGCACCGCCGGATGGTATGAACGCGAATGCAAGGGAGTTCCCTATCCGTTCCCCTCCCTGTTCGGCCGCCTGGGCGACGAGTACGACAAGCGCTTTGGGTTGAAGGACGAGCATCTGGCGCACATTTCCGCGG
>JAKAVX010000655.1 GCA_021827465.1 Deltaproteobacteria bacterium
GTATCCGTCGGCATCGCGCGTCGCCAGATCGCCAGTGAGATAGTATTCGCCCTGAAAGACCGCGGCGGTTTCACCCGGGTTTTTCCAATATTCGAGGAATAGCGAAGGCGGGCGCTCGGGCGCGACGCGAACCGCGATTTGTCCGGCCTCGCCGTCTTTGACCTCGAGCAAGTCTTCATCGAGGACGCGCACGTCATGCCCCGGAAACGGCAGCCCCATCGAACCCGGCTTGATCTCCATCCCGGGCATGTTCGCGACGAGGATGATCGATTCCGTCTGTCCGTATCCATCGTGAATCGCAAGCCCGAAACGATCCTTCCAGATCTCGATCACTTCGGGATTAAGCGGCTCGCCGGCGCCCGTACAGTGGCGGAGTTTTGGAAACTGATATTTTGCGAGATCCTCCTTGATGAGCATCCGATACTCGGTGGGCGGCGCGCAGAAAGTCGTAATGTTGTGGCGGGCGAGCAATTCGAGCTCGCGTTTGGGATCGAAGCGGCCGTTGTACATGAAGGTAGTGACGCCGTTCATCCACGGCCCGAACAGCACGCCATACGCCGCTTTGGCCCATCCGGTGTCCGAGGTCGTCCAATGAATTCCACCGGTGCGAACGTCCAGCCAATTTCTGCCGGTGTATTGATGGCTCCAGGTGTAGGCGTGCGAATGCAGCACGGCTTTGGGCTCGCGCGTCGTGCCGGAGGTGTAATAGCAGATTGCCGGGTCGAGCGACGCGGTCGGTGCGGGCTGGTAGTTTGGCGACGCCTGTTGCATCAATCCGGGCAGCCCATGCCATCCCGAGCGCGGACTGCCGGCGAGCAGAAAATGACGCAACTCGGGGCATTGACCGCGCAACGCGGAGACCATCGCGGCGCTCTCGGCGGCGGCGATAATCGCGTGCGCTCCTGAGTGGTTCGCACGATAGACCAGGTCCTTCTCGCGCAGCATCGCGGTGCATGGAATCACGATCGCGCCCATCTTGAGCGCGCCGATATACGCCGCCTGCCACATCGTAATGCGCGGCAGAACCAGCAGAATCGGATCGCCGCGGCGCAGCCCAAGCGCTTCAAGCACGTTGGCGATCCGGTTCGATTGCGCGCGCAGATCGGCGTAAGTCAGGCGAGCGCGATTGCCCTCCTGGTCTTCCCAGAAGAGCGCCACGCGATTTGGGTCGTCGGCGAAACGATCGACAACTTCGCCGAAGTTAAATTTTTCGGGCACGCTCCACTTGAAGGCGCGATGGATCGCGCGAAGGCGCTCGGTTGCGTCGCTCATATTGGTCCGCTCCTGCGCGCCGCGCGTCCGTGCGGAGACTGTGAACGTTTGGCCGCGGCGCGGATATATTTGACCGAGACCGGAGAAAGATCATCGCGTTCGACGCGCACGTCGATAATCGCGAACGAGCGCGAGCGATGCGCGGCAGCGAGCGCGCGGCGAAGTTGCGCGAGGGTGCGCGCCTCGTAACCCGCGCCGCCGAAATCCCGCGCGAGCTTCGCGTACGGCCACGGCGGCAGCTCGAGCAGCTCGCGCCGCTCGACAATCGGCCGGAAGATGCCCCATCCGCCATTATTGACGACAAGCACGATCGGGTTGGCGTCCATCATCGGCGCGCGCGAAATTTCCGGGCCGGTCATCTGAAAGCCTCCGTCGCCGCACAGCACGATCGGCCGCATCCCTGCGCCCACTTGCGCGCCCATCGCGGCCGGCACCGCGAATCCCATCGACGCGTAAAAGCCCTGCGCCAGATAGGTGCTGTGACGCGGCACGCGCACATCGAGGCCGCCAAAAAGCATGTCGCCTGATTCGGTGACGACGATGTAGTTGTGATGCGCGGCCAGAAATTCGTTGACCGCGACCAGAATCTGCGCGACGCGAATCTGTTTGTTTTCCGCCGCCGGAACGTCGCCGAGGTTGTCGGCGTATGCGACCTGTTCCTCATGATGTCGCAGTTTTTGGCGCAGCAGCGCGCGCACAAAATCACGCACGCCGACATCGATATAGGTATGATACTTGACGTCCACCTTGCGATCGACCGCCCAGACCGTGCGCCCCTGGATCACGCGCGGCGGACGGTTGCCGAAATTCATGTCGGTCTTGAGGCATCCGAGGTTGAGCACGAAATCCGCCACGTCCATCCGTGCGACGATCGGTGGTGGACTGATCGGTCCGACGTGTACGCCCATATACTGCGGATGGTCCATCGGGAAGGCGCCTTTGCCAAGCACGGTCGCGCATACCGGCGCGCCCATCTTGTCGGCCAACTCGACCAATTCGTGCGCCGCTTTGTAACGATGAATCTCGATTCCCGCGATCATCACCGGGCGCCGGCTCGCGTTGAACATCGCAGCCGTTTCGCGCGCGGCTTCTTCCACCTTGCGCGTATCGGATTCGTGGAAGTGCAGATGGCCGTCCCACGCGATAATCTCGTCGGGCACCTCGATCACGCGATCGACCATGTCGCGGTGGATCTCGACGTAGCCGGGACGCTGCTCGGCCCAGATCGCGCGAACGACTGTGTGCAAGTCCTCAGCGGCGCTGCGCGGATCGGTCAGCACGCGCGAGGCGCATGTTACTTCCTGATAGATGCGATGCTGCGATTCGATTTCGCGCGCCTGATGATGGATCAGCGTGCCGAGCTTGCGCTCTTCCTCGCCCGGTCCGCCCGAAAAGATCAGAATTGGCACCCGCTCGGAGAACGATCCGGCAACCGGATTGACCATGTTGTGACCGCCGGCGCCATAGGTGACGCAGGTGACGCCAATCTTCCCGGTGGCGCGCGCGTAACCGTCGGCGGCGAAGCCGACGCCCGGTTCATGGGAGAGAG
>JAKAVX010000656.1 GCA_021827465.1 Deltaproteobacteria bacterium
ACGGACAATAGTGTTCGACTCCCAGAGGACGAAGCCGTCGTCGTCAATCGTCGGTACCAGGCCGTTTGGATTAAGCGCCAGATACCAGGGTTCGTGATTTCCGCCGAAGGCGCCGCCTACGTCCGCGCGCTCGAAAGCGAGGCCGAGTTCGCTGGCGCACCATAGCGTCTTCTGAACATTTATCGAGTTGCTGCGGCCGTAAATCTTGAGCATTTGACCGACCTCTCCTATTCTGATCATGACCTTGCTCGAAGCCGTCGGCAACGCCAGGCGTTGCCATCGAGCGGATCGCGGCGCTTGGCATGCGCAGCGCGTTTGGGCGGTCCTTCCGGGATTGGACTCATCTCGAAGTGGCGGGACAATCGCTTTGCGAAAGCAGGCGCTTGTGCTAATCGGCGTACAGCGCCCGCGGCGCAACCGGATGCTCCCGCGAGCGCAGCGAACCAGGGAGAGCGCGTCGCCCCCGGAGGCAATCTGCTAGAATCGGGGAGCACGCCGCCTGCCGGGCGCCCGGAGTTGTTCATGAGACTGGTTAATACCGTGCCGGTGCTGGACGAGAGCAAGTGTATCGGATGCGTCATCTGCAGCTCGGTATGTCCGACGCTTGCCTGGAGCGTCGATCGCACGACCAAGCTAGCCGTGCTCGACGAGCCGCGATGTTTCGGATGCGTCAACTGCGAGTCGCGATGCCCGACCTACGCCATCAAGATGGTCGCGCGCCGGGAAGACCGCTTCCTGTACGTGGACCCGAGACTGGTGGATTACGCGGAGGTCGAGGCGCTCTGCCGCAAGGCCCGATTTCATCCGGAGCAGGTCGTTTGCTTCTGCACATCTTCGCGGGCGGAGGAAATCGCGGCGGCGATTCTAACCGGGTCGCGAACCCCGGAGGAGATCTCGGCGCGCACCGGAATCCGCAGTGGATGCACGATCGAATGTTCGCAGCCGCTTTTGCGTATGCTCGAGGCCGCGGGCATCCCGCATCGGCCGGCGCTCGGCGGCAAAGGCTGGCAGATCTATGGCCGTGTGCCGACAGCCTGGGAGATCCCCGAATCGGTTAAGAAGAAGTACGCCGATCGCGGTTTTCATTTCGACCAGGATATCGCGCTTATGGAAGAAGTGATCGCAGCGCCCGCCGAGCCGCCTGAGGACGCTGCAGCAGGGCATTCGGCTATCGGCCGGTTGCCGGAGCCTGCTCCCGAAAGCCTTGACTTTGCTGCTGCAAACGGAGCGATCACGGCAGGGAGTCGTCAACCATGAAGCGAGCGCCTATCCCTCCGCGCGAGCCGCGGGTGTCAAGTTACAGCGTGGATCCGGCGCTGATAAGGAAGCGCGGAGCTCAACTCGACGGGATCTGCTCGCTCGAAATTAGAGACTTGTTTCCCGACCAACCGGAGGTCATTTACCCCAGTTCGAAGGGTGTTGCCGCCGTCAGGGAAGAGACTGTTCGGCAGATGGCGCGGGTGGACCTGTCGCGGATCAAGCCGGGCGACTCGGTGAATATCCTCGGCTCCCATCATGGCTTTACGCTGCTGGGCGGCGAGCCTTACGCCGAGATGCTGCGGGCCATCCGCGACGCGGTCGCCGAGCGCACCGGCTGCCGCCGTGTCAACCTGCGGATGGGGCAGGGGCTGCGCTATCGCGAGGGTGAAGAATATATCCGCGCCTTCAAGCTCGATTCCTACTTCAGCAACGCAATCGCGATCGCTCCCATCGACAAGGGCATTCCGATCGCGACAGAGATTGGGACGCTCTACGGAATCAGCAAAGCTTACGACGCCGACTGGATTATCCACACGCACAACTCCGACGTCCGCGAGATTCACTTCCATCGGATGGTTGACCGGGCCGTGAAGCCCTTCGGCATGTCCTACGCACGGCTGGAGACCCGCTCCGGCTACCATCAGAACCTGGGTCCTCGGGCCGCCAACTTTATCGCCCGCGCGATCTTCGATTCCGATTTCGTTCAGAGCAAGTACGTATGCAGCGCCTTTCTGATGGTGGCGCCGGCGGGTATTGTCGCGGTGGACTGCGACAACGATCTGTACGCGCTGAACGACCGCGTCGTGGTTGCCGGGATGAAGTATTACGGCAAGGTTGTGACCATCCTGGGCTCGATCGACTCCTGCATCGCCATGCTCGACTTTCCGGCGCCGGTCCCTTACGTGTTCGCCGGCGGCCTCATCTACGGCAATTTTCTCGGCGCCGGCCACGACCTCTTCGACATCGAGAAGCCGCTGCCCTCGTATACGTTCTACACCGAGGCCTACTACGGGCGCGGCGAGCGGCATCTGACCGGCCAGATTCCCGGGATAAATCCTGCGCTGAGGATGACTATCCACAATTACGCGATGATCGGCTATCCGAGCGAGTTTTTCGCCGCCAAGGTGCCTACCGTGGTCGTCGGGCGGGAGCAGGCCGATCTTTTCAGGCACGATCCTCAGAGCACCGGCTACATGAATCACGCGCTGGTCGCCGACGATCTGGCCACGGCCTTCGAGTTCGCGCGCAGGGTGACCGGTACGGACAAGCTCCTCATCTTCGACGGCGCCGCCGGCGGCTTCAACGTAAGCGCGCCGCTCGCCGATTACCTGCTCAAAGTTGCCCCGGAGGTGAGCCGAAAGGTCGACGAGGAGTTGCTGCCGCGATGGCTGCGCCAGCGCGGGATGGAGGCCTCGGTGCTGGCGGCGTGGCGCACGCGGAAATATCCGCAAGCCGCGTAACGCGGCTGCAGCCATTAACGCTGCAGGGGTAGTGGCCGAGCCGCCGGAAACGCACTGTTCTCCGTAAACGCGATGGAGCGGGACATTCGCGACGATAT
>JAKAVX010000657.1 GCA_021827465.1 Deltaproteobacteria bacterium
CTATCCGGCGTGTCCGCGCCGGGCACACCGTCACCGGTCAGACTCCAGTGGTTTCCATACACTGCTTTGATAGGTACGGAGAGCACTGTCAAAGATCTCGCATTCGGATTCTGAAGCGCGGATAAGAATAGCTCCAGCGACCGGTGCTCGATTGCTTCCCACGCGAGACCCCACTGAACGTAGATGGGGTACACTTCAGCGTTGCGAGCCTTATCTGCCACCAGGACGGAGCTATCCAAACCGCCGCTCGCCAGGATTGCTATCCGATCCATGCTGTTCCTCTTGTCGCCGCGTTGCGATGCAGTTACGCGCCGTTTTGCGCCACGATGATCATACGGCGCGTATCGATCGCATAAGATTCGCCATCGAAGCCGCCAAACACGTTGGTTACGCTCATACCCACGCGATCCAGAAGACGGGTCGTTTCGGTTAGCGTGTAGAGGCGGATGTGGTGTCCAATCGAATCGCGGCGGTCGCCACCGGGCCCGATAATGATGAAGCTCACATGCATGCGGCTGCTGGTGAGGTCAAGATCCCGGCGCTCGATATACAGCGTCCCGTCCGCTCCGGAATGCCAGTCGTTCTGGATATAGTTTGCAACCGCCCATTCACGGTTCAGCATATCTAAGAGCAGGCGCCCTCCTGGCTTGAGCGCTCCGGCTATCGATTCCAAGACTTTCAGATCCTCGGTTTCCGACTCCAGGTAACCGAAGGAGGAGTACATGTTCACGATAGCGTCAAAGCGGCTCTGAAAGGGTATCTGGCGCATGTCGGCCGCGATAGTTTCAAACCTGACGTTGGCGGCTTTGGCAGCTTGCTGCGCAAGGTCAAGGTACGACGGGTTGAGGTCTAGACCGGTCACCTGATATCCGCGCGCGGCGAGCGGCACGCAGTGGCGGCCCTGGCCACAGCACAGGTCGAGCAGGAGTGCGCCGGTTTTGAGTTGAAGGACCTTTTCGGCGAATGCAATCTCTTTTTCAGCTCGCTCCGCGCTAAATAGATGGCCATAAACGTTTAGGTAATCGGTGCGAAAAAAATCCACGTACCAAGTGGTATCTTGTAATGCCAAAAAAGGCGCTCCTTTACGGCTGACGTCTGACCTGAGCGTACAGCGCGGAAATAGTCAATTCCAAGCGATCCGGCTGTTCGCTGCGCTGACTGGCTCGAAATGCGGAACGTCTGAGACCGACGACTCCTTCAAGCTTCCTTTACATGCACCCGGGACGGTATAAGATGTGCGCGTTCATGCGAGAGCCCTGCGAAAGGATTTTCTTATGACCAGTGGAGTCGATTACAGTAATTTCGTATCCGCCTTACGCGTGCCCGGTGTATTCTGTTTCCTTGACGGAATGGGTGGAGCGCAAACCGGGCAATTCGCTCGCAAGGTCGAGCGGCTTGGATACAGTTCGCTTTGGTTCGCAGAGCTGTTTGGACGCGAGGTCTTCAGTCACGCCGCGTACCTTTTGAGCAATACCGAGAAACTCATAGTTGCCGCAGCTGTCGCGATCATTCAGAAACGCGAACCGGTGACCGCATGGGGTGCGGCTAATACTCTTGCCGAATTGTTCGGTGGCCGCTTCATCCTGGGCCTCGGCGTCAGCCATCGGGAGCTGCAAGCGATGCGGGGCCTCACGTACGACAAGCCGCTCAGCTACATGCGCAACTACCTAGCCAGGCTGAAGACCGTTGAGTATCAGGCGCCGAAACCGCAACAGCCTCCGCCGGTCGTGCTTGGAGCACTCTTGCCCAAGATGATGCAGCTTGCACTTACCGAGACGCAGGGTGCGCACACGTATTTCGTTCCGCCCGAACACACAGCGAAGATCCGCGCAGTCGCCCAGCCGGACAAGTGGATTTGTGCCGCGCAAGCGGTTTACCTCGAAAGCGATCCGGCTAAGGCGCGAGCCGCGGCTCGCAAATACACGAGCTTCTATCTTGGCCTTCGTACCTACTCGAAACATCTGGCACCGCTGGGATTCGGTCCCGATGATCTTGCCAATGGCGGGAGCGATCGGCTGGTCGACGCGATCGTTGCCTGGGGATCGGAGGGCAAGATCCGCGAGCGCGTTGCTGCCCATTACAAAGCCGGAGCCACTCACGTCTGTATCGTACCGATCACTGCCGACGGCGGCATGATTCCCGACGAACGTACAATCGAAGCGCTCGCGCCGCGCTAAATCGAGAGAACAGTCCTGCCGTTCAATGGATCGAGCGATCTTGGGATCGAAATTGGTGATCTAAATTTAACGGGGCAGTTGGAATCGCGGGTTGGTCTCTGGCAGGAGGAGCCCGCCGCCGAGGGAAGACAGCATGCGAACCGTCGATTATTACTTTGACTTTTCCAGCACCAACAGTTACTTCGCGACATTCATGCTGCCCGAACTTTGCAGGCGCAATAACGCCGTGGTGCGATGGCTTCCGCTGCATCTGGCCGCGCTGTTTCGCGGCACCGGGTTCGACGTGATGGCGATGACGCCGCGCAAGGCGCGCTACTTGTGGCGCGACCATGCCCGCTACGCCGAAGTGACCGGGCTGCCGTTTCGCCGCCCGCAGCGCTTTCCAATAAAGACCGCGATGGCGCTGCGCGCGGTGCTCGCTGCGGCGCATGCGTTCGACGCACAGGGCGCAAATCCGGGCGGACTATGCTCGGAGGCCGTAGGGCGCCTTACCCAGGCGATCTTCCGAGCCTATTGGGAGCGCGACGAGGATATCGCCGATCGCGCGGTACTGGCGCGGAGCATCGCCGCGAGTGGACTTTCTGCCGACGTAATCCTCGCCGAGTCTGACTCCAAGACGATCCGCGATGAA
>JAKAVX010000658.1 GCA_021827465.1 Deltaproteobacteria bacterium
CGCTAATTGGCGAAGTCGGGGTGGTGCGGGATCCGATCGCGCCCGGCACCGCAGGAACGGTTTTCGTCCACGGCGAATTATGGCGCGCGAGCAGCGACGAAACGCTTTTTGCCGGCGCCGAGGCGACGGTGGTTTCGGTACGCGGGCTTGAACTTACGGTGAGGCGGGCGGCGCCGCGAAGCGCGTAAGCGTTCGGGCGCAAGCGCACGCGCGGCGACTATCGAAAATCGACACGGGAGAGAGGAGACGTATGGCTACGGGCGTGGGAATAGTTGTCTTCGTCGTGGTGATCTTCGTTTTGAGTGGCCTTAAGGTACTGAACGAGTACGAGCGCGCCGTCGTCTTCCGCCTGGGCCGGCTTACGCCCTACCGCGGACCCGGCGTCGCCTTCGTCATTCCGTTCCTGGAGCGAATGGTGCGGGTGGATCTTCGCACCGTGACTCTCGACATCCCGCCCCAGGACGTAATCACGCGCGACAACGTGACCGTCAAGGTGAGCGCGGTACTTTACTTCCGCGTGATCGATCCGTCGCGCGCGGTGACCGAAGTCGCCGACTACCTGTTCGCGACGCTTCAGCTCGCTCAGACCACGCTCCGCTCGGTCGGAGGACAGACCGACCTCGACGACCTGCTCGGCCAGCGCGAAAAACTCAACGCCCGTATCCAGGAGATCGTCGACTCGCAGACCGAGCCTTGGGGAATAAAAGTCACTCTGGTTGAGATAAAGAACATCGATTTGCCCCAGGATATGCAGCGCGCGATCGCCGCCCAGGCCGAGGCCGAACGCGACCGTCGCGCCAAGGTGATCGCAGCCGAGGGCGAATTTCAGGCTTCCCAGCGCCTGGCCGAGGCCGCGGAGATAATGGGCAAGAGCCCGATTACGGTGCAGCTTCGCTACCTGCAGACACTCGTGACGATAGCGGCCGAGCAGAACTCGACGATCGTTTTCCCGTTGCCTATCGAGATGGTGGAAGCCTTTATGGCCCTGCGAAAAAGCGGCGACTCGCAGAAATGATCGTGATTAGGTTTAATGAGGTAGGAAGCTGGAAGGTAGGCGACAATGGGCAAGCTAATCCTAGTCCGACATGGCGAGAGCGTTGGAAACCGCGAGAAAATTTTCACCACCACGCCGGTCGATCTGGCGCTGACTGATACCGGTCGCGAGCAGGCGCGCCAAGCCGCGGCGAAGATCTCCGTCGAATTCAGACCAAAACTCGTCGTGACGAGTTCCTATCTGCGCGCAAAGCATACCGGCGAGATTATCGCCGCCGCACTCGGGCTCCCGCTCGAGGTCGAGCACGCGCTCCACGAACGCCTGATCGGCCAGTTCATGGGCAAACCCTATGAAGCCGTGATGGAAGCGCCCGGCTACGATCCCGAGCGGCCGTGGCTGTGGAAACCGCCCGAGGGCGAAAGCTTCGAGGACGTGCGCATGCGCGTCGGGCCGGTTCTCGACCGGTTTGCGGGCGCCTACGGCGAAAGCGAGATCGTCATCGTCAGCCACGGGGGCGTGATGATGGCGATGTGGGCGCACATCACCGGTTCGTGGCAAGACGCCTACATTCCGCCCAATTGCGGAATCCTGCTCGTCGAGCATCGGTTTCCGCGCTACGAAAAGCCGCGCGTGATAGGCGCCGAAGGCGGCGACGAATCGCCTATTTCGGGCTGAATGGCCTCGCCATCGATTTGAGCCCGTCCGGCATCGCGCCCTTCGGGTCGAGCGCGAGCACGTGCGGGTAGGGGATGAGACCGTTTTGCGCGGCCGCGCGACGGCCTTGCGGGCCGAACATCAGGCGCAGAAACTCGATTGCCGCCTTACGATTCGACGGCCTCGCCGTCATCGTTGCGCCGTACGCGATCGGCGCGCCGACGACGCGCTTTCGATGCGTGCCGCTCCCGATCTCGACGCTCGCCTTTGCGTACTCCGCCGCCATCGAGAAGTCGCTCAGATTTATCGCGTTCGGAAGCCTTAGTACCTTGAGATTTCCAAGCCGGGCGTCGGACGCGTAGCCGAAGTAGTAATCGAGTTCTCCGCTCTGCAGCAGCGCGATCAGATTGACGCTCGCGGGCCGTGTGTTCGAGCGCGGGCATCCGGCGCGAAGCTTCCCGGCAAGCCCGGGCCGATTGTAATAGCGCTCGGCGAGCTTCCATACGATTAGCGTCCAATATCCTTCCGGGTCGCGCTCGGGGTCCGAATAGCCGTAGCGGACGCCGGGACGCAGGAGAACCTTGAACCAGTTGGCCGGTGTAATCTCCTTCGCGTAGCGTGAGCGGCTCGTGTACAGAATCGCCATCGAGTTGCCCGCGAACACCGCAACCCACGGATCGACGCGGCGAAGCGGCGCGTCGAGCAGGCGCCAGTCGGCGCTCAACAAGATATCGCACGGCATGCGGAGATCGGTGACCTTGCGAATCGCGTCGAGGCTGCCGGACGCTTCGGTATGGATCTCGAGGCCGGGATGCCCGGTTCTGAAGACGCGGCCCAGATCGCGCACGTAGCCGGAGAGCGTAGAGGCCAGGAAAATCGTAAGCGGCGGCGGGTCGGGTGCGCGGCCGGCTCCGGCCGGCGAAACGGCGACAGCGAAAAGAAAAGCGCTCGCGCCGAGGGCGACGGCGATTCGGAGGGATTCGCGGAGTCCGGATTTCATCGGATACCAGTCCTGCAAGTGCCGTCGGAGTGCAGCATGTTGTTGCCCGCGCGTTCGGCGATAGCGAGTTTTCGTTTCAGCTTTAGAAGTAAGGAATTCTCATCGTGACCAGCCACTGATGGTTGAAAGTTCGAGCGTGCGTCGCGGCGAACTGA
>JAKAVX010000659.1 GCA_021827465.1 Deltaproteobacteria bacterium
GTGCGGCACGACCGGGTAGCGCAGCCCGCCCGTTGCGACGTCCGGCGCTGGGTTGCTCATGTCGTAGAATGCTCGCTCCGCTGTTCGTTTTCGAGGATCTCTAGCGCTTTGGACACCACTTCCGTAAGGCCGGTGCCGCCTTCGCGCCGGTAAGCTATCAACTCATGGCGCATCGCCGGGACCCAGAAGCTCTTCAGATGCTGTGCGACCGCCTGGGCCGCCTCGTCCGAGCCGTAACTCGACTCGAAGAAAGTACCAATCTGATTTGCCATCGCAACCAGGCGGCGAATTTTCATGGTCAGGTCTGGACCTGCGCCTCTACTGGGCGACACCGGACGAAAATTCGGTGCGGTCTTCGGACCGATGACGCACCGGCACGGGCAGCACCTGCACAGCAGTCACCTTGTATTCGGGACAGTTGGTCGCCCAATCCGAGTTTTCCGTGGTCACGACGTTGGCATGCGATTCGGGATGATGAAACGTCGTGTAAACCACTCCCGGAGCGACCCGGTCTGTGACCGTCGCGCGCATCTGGGTCGAGCCGGACCGGCTGGTTATCTCGACCAGGTCACCATCGTTAATGCCCCGCTGTTCCGCGTCGTGCGGATGAATTTCGAGCCGGTCCTCGGGATGCCAAATGGAATTGGGGGTGCGCCGGGTCTGCGCACCGACGTTATACTGGGTCAGGATTCGGCCGGTGGTGAGTATCAAGGGGAAGCGCGCACCTGCCTGCTCGTCAGTCGCAACATACTCGGTAACGCTGAACCTTCCCTTGCCGCGCAGGAAGGTGCCCACGTGCATCACCGGCGTACCCTCGGGCGCCCGGTCGTTGCACGGCCATTGCACGCTGCCCAACCGGTCAAGCTTCTCGTAGCTCACGCCCGAGAAAGTCGGGGTCAAGCGCGCGATCTCGTCCATGATTTCCGATGGACCGCTATAGTTCATCGGATAGCCCAGCGCGGTGGACAGTTCGGCAGTCACTTCCCAGTCCTGCTTGCCGGCAACCGGTTCAACAAGCTTGCGCACGCGGCTTATCCGGCGCTCGGCGTTGATGAACGTGCCGTCCTTTTCGACGAACGACGCGCCGGGCAGAAAGATGTGCGCGTACCGCGCGGTCTCATTCAGGAAGATGTCCTGGACGATCACGCACTCCATCGCCCGCAGCGCAGCGACGACGTGCTCGGTATTCGGGTCGGACTGGGCAATGTCCTCGCCCTGGACGTAGAGTCCTTTTAGACTCCCGGCCAGCGCAGCATCGAACATGTTGGGAATGCGAAGTCCGGGCTCCGGGTCGAGGGCGACGCCCCATTCGCGCTCGAACATGGCGCGGACCGCCGCATCCGCCACATGCCGATAGCCCGAGTACTCGTGCGGGAAAGATCCCATGTCGTTCGATCCCTGCACGTTGTTCTGGCCACGCAGCGGATTTACCCCCACACCCTCGCGTCCGATCATGCCGCACGCCATCGCGAGGTTGGCCATTGCGAGCACCATCGTGCTGCCCTGGCTGTGCTCGGTCACGCCCAGGCCGTAGTAGATCGCCGAGTTGGGTCCCTGAGCGTAAAGACGGGCAGCCGCGCGGACCTCGCTCGCCGGGACGCCGGTCTCCGACTGCGTCGCCTCAGGTGAATTGCGCGGCTCCAAAATAAAGCGCTTCCACTGTTCGTATCCCTCATGCTCGCACCGCTCGCGAACGAAGGCTTCCCGGGCGAGACCTTCGCTCATGATAACGTGAGCGAAAGCGTTGATCAGAGCGACGTTCGTGCCCGGTCGGAGGGCCAAATGGCTGGTGGCACGAGCGTGGGGCTCGCGCACGAGGTCGATCCGGCGTGGATCGACCACGATGAGGCGCGCGCCCTCGCGCACTCGGCGCTTGAGCGCCGAGGCAAACACCGGATGCCCCTCAGTGGGATTAGCGCCGATCACCAGGATCAGGTCGGCTTTCCGGATGGAGTCGAACTGCTGCGTGCCGGCGCCGGTGCCGAAAGCGTTTTTGAGCCCGTAGCCCGTCGGCGCATGGCAGACCCTGGCGCACGTGTCCACGTTATTGTTGTGCAGGACGGCACGCGCCAGTTTCTGGACCAGGAAAACCTCTTCGTTGGTGCATCGCGAAGAACTAATCACGCCGATAGAGTTGCGCCCATGAGTCGTGACGATCCGCTTGATTTCCGACGCCGCGTAGCCGATAGCCTCGTCCCACGAAACTTCGCGCCACGGCTGGTCGATGCGCTTGCGCACCATGGGTTTGCGAACGCGGTCCGGATGCGTAACATAGCCCCACGCAAAGCGCCCCTTGACGCAGGCATGGCCGTGATTCGCTTTGCCGTCCCGATCCGGCACCATCCTTACGATGACGCCGTCCCGCATCTCCGCCTTGAAGGAGCATCCCACCCCGCAGTAACCACAAGTGGTGATCACCGCGCGCTCGGCGCGCCCGTTCGCCACGACCGACTTCTCGATGAGCGCGTCGGTCGGACAGGCCTGCACGCAAGCGCCGCACGATACGCATTCCGAGTCCACGAAGCGCTCGCTTTGGCTGGCCGCCACGACCGAATCGAAGCCGCGTCCGGCAATGGTCAGCGCAAAGGTGCCCTGCACTTCCTCGCACGCGCGCACGCATCGCGAGCATACGATGCATCTTGTCGGGTCGAAGACGAAGTACGGGTTGCTGTCGTCGGTCGCCAGGGCCAGATGATTACGGCCGCCGCGCCCATAGCGGACCTCGCTCACGCCGACCTCGGCAGCCATCCGATGCAGTTCGCAGGTGCCGTTCCATCGGCACGCTTCCGGGTCGCCCGGGTGG
>JAKAVX010000660.1 GCA_021827465.1 Deltaproteobacteria bacterium
TTTCGCGCCAGCCAAATACTCGGTGAAGTCGACGATGTCCGGGTCAAAGCTTGCGAAAACCAGTCCGCGGTAGTTGGTCATTCGCGGCACCGGAATCAGTCCAAGCTCCTCCTTGCGAAAAGCCGGGCCGTAACCCGCGATATCCGGCACGCCAACCAAGTCCCCGCGATTGTTGAAAGTCCAGGCGTGGTAGAAACACTGAAAAGTTTTTGCGTTGCCTTCCGCCTCGCGGCATACGACGGCGCCGCGATGCGTGCAACTATTGAGCAGCACGCGCACTTCGCCGTCGCTCGAACGGCAAAAAAGGATTGGGCGCCCGGCGACTTCGCGGGTTCTGAAGTCTCCGGGATCCGCCACCTCTGACTCGTGCCCTACGTAAAGCCACGAGCGGTCGAAGATCCGTTCGCGCTCGAGCTCCAGAATTTCCGGCGAAACATAGGCCGAGCGGTGAACGCGAAAAACGTAACGATCCCGCTGGTCGACTATCAGGTCGCTTATCCTCAAGGAACGCATCCGTGTGCCTCCTGAGCGGCGAGTTGGCAGCCACCGCGGCTTTGCAGAAACGAATTCGCAACCGGCCGATCGGACGCTGGCGGCTCCGGCCCGGGCGCCCGCCCGCTCACTAAAACTTAGGTAACATCGCGCCGGGAGCAGAGTCAAACAAGCATCGCTGCGAAGTACGTTCTCGAGCCGCGGCCTTTTCCAGCCGATCGCGGTTACGCGGCCAGCGCGTAGCTTCGAAACTGCAGACCCTGCGGCCCGGCGTCGATCTCCACCCGCGACCCGTCTTTGATCTCGCCCAGGAGGATCTTGCGGCCCAGCGCGGTTTCGAGCTCCCGCTGGATCAGGCGGCGCAGCGGCCGCGCACCGTAGACCGGTTCGTAGCCGTGCTCGACAAGGTAGTCGCGCGCCTTGGCCGTGAGCTCGATCTCGATCTTGCGCTCCGCCAGCCGCTCGCGCAGGCGCTCGAGCTGAATATCGACGATACGGCGCAGTTGTTCGCGGCTCAGCGAATGGAACACGACGATCTCGTCGACGCGGTTTAGGAACTCGGGGCGGAAGCTTCGCCTGAGCTCTTCCAGGCACTGCTCCTTCATCCGCTCGTAGTTCTGGCCCTTGAACGACAGGATGAGCTGGCTTGCGATGTTCGAGGTCATGATGACGACGGTGTTCTTGAAGTCCACCGTGCGGCCATGACCATCGGTAAGACGCCCGTCGTCGAGAAGCTGAAGCAAAACGTTGAAAACGTCGCCGTGGGCCTTTTCGATTTCGTCGAACAGGAGAACCGAGTACGGCCGGCGGCGCACCGCTTCGGTCAGTTGTCCGCCCTCTTCGTACCCGACGTAACCCGGGGGAGCACCGACCAGCCGGGAGACGGTATGCTTCTCCATGTACTCAGACATGTCGATGCGCACCATCGCGGCCTCGTCGTCGAACAGGAATTCGGCGAGCGCTCGCGCAAGCTCGGTTTTGCCCACACCCGTCGGCCCCAGGAATATGAACGAGCCAATCGGGCGCTTGGGGTCTTTGAGCCCGGCACGCGCCCTGATGACCGCGTCAGCAACCGCCTTGACGGCATCGTCCTGGCCAACGACGCGGCGATGGAGCTGCTCCTCGAGGTGAGCAAGTTTCTGCACTTCGCCCTCCATCAGGCGCGAGACCGGAATCCCGGTCCATCGCGCGACGACCGCAGCGATGTCCTCTTCGTCGACCTCCTCCTTGATGAGCCGCTTGGCGTCCGCGTCGTTGCTCGCCAGGCGCTGCTCCTCGGCCGCGAGTTCCTTTTCGAGCTGTGCGAGTTTGCCGTATTGCAGCTCCGCGAGGCGGTTCAAGTCATAGTCGCGGCGCGCCTGCTCAATCTCGACGCGGGTCTGCTCGATCTGCTTTTTGACCCCCGAGAGCTTCTCAAGTCCGGCCTTCTCCCGTTCCCATTGCGCCTGCAATTCCGCCCGCTTTTCACGCGCCGCGGCAAGTTCTTTCTCCAGGCGTTCCAGCCGCTCACGTGCGGCGGGATCAGTCTCGCGCCGCAGGGCTTCACGCTCGATTTCGAGCTGCATGACGCGGCGGCTCGCCTCGTCGAGCTCCGCCGGCATCGACTCCTTTTCTGTTCTCAGCTTAGCCGCGGCCTCGTCGACCAGGTCGATAGCCTTGTCCGGCAGGAAACGATCGCTGATATAACGCTTGGCAAGGACGGCGGCCGTCACGAGTGCCGAGTCTTTGATTCGGATGCCGTGGTGGACCTCGTACCGCTCCTTGAGGCCACGCAGGATTGAAATGGTGTCCTCGACGCTTGGCTCCCCGACCAGGACCGGTTGAAAGCGCCGTTCGAGCGCCGCGTCCTTTTCAACGTGCTTGCGATATTCGTCAAGCGTCGTCGCGCCGATACAGTGCAGCTCGCCCCGCGCCAGCATCGGCTTTAGCAAATTGGAGGCGTCCATCGCGCCCTCGGCCGCTCCCGCCCCAACCACCGTGTGCAGCTCGTCGATGAACAGGATGACGTTGCCTGCTGACTCCTGCACTTCCTTGAGGACCGCCTTGAGCCGCTCTTCGAATTCTCCGCGGAACTTCGCGCCGGCCAGCAGCGCGCCCATGTCCAGGGCGACAACGCGGCGGTTCTTAAGCCCTTCGGGAACGTCGCCAGACACGATACGCTGAGCAAGGCCCTCGACGATCGCGGTCTTGCCCACCCCCGGCTCGCCAATGAGCACCGGGTTATTCTTCGTGCGCCGGGAAAGGACCTGCATCACCCGACGGATTTCCTCGTCGCGCCCGATGACCGGGTCCACTTTTCCCTGCGCG
>JAKAVX010000661.1 GCA_021827465.1 Deltaproteobacteria bacterium
AGCGAATTCGCCGGCTGGAAGCGATGGCGGGAAAGGCCTGAGGAGAGGATCCGATGCCGGAAGAGGGCGAAGAGAAGGGCAGAGGCTTCAAGGTTGAAGATCGCCGTCGTTTCTCATCCGAGGGCGAACTGAAGCCCGAGCAGAAGACCGCTCCCGCGCAGGCCGCGGAAAAACCTTCGGCGGCATCTGTCACCGAGGAAGCTGCTGCAGTCCGGCGGGCGGAGGCTGAGGCTGCTTACGAGGGCTCGCGCGAGACGATTACGTTTGCCAGCTTTATCGTCGGGCTCTCGACCGAGGCGCTCGCTTTTCTGGGCGAGATGCCGAATCCGGCAACCGGAGAGCCTGAGGCTGACCTCAGAGCCGCCGAGCAGATTATCGATATCATCGGGATCTTGCGTGAAAAGACGCGGGGGAATCTGGATAGCGACGAGGAGAGCCTGATGGATGCGATTCTCTTCGATCTGCGGATGAAGTACGTTGAAAAGGTGCGATCTCCGCTACGCTGAGAGGTACGCCCCCGATACGATGCGCAACAGATTTTTCCCGTTTCTCGTTTTATTGTGTGCCGCTTTCGCTTCGACAAGCGCTCTCGGCGCTCAAGACGGCAATGATGGCAGGTTCTGGACCGAGATCCCGGCCGGACATACCCAAAAGGTCGAAAACCTGCCGAACTTCGTCACTCTGGCGGCTAGGCTAAGCCCGGCGGTCGTAAACATCTCGACCGAAGAAGCGGCCAAGACGTCCGAGCAGCAGCCCGGCGAGGGCGCCAGTCCATTCGGCAAGTTTTTCGGTCCCCCGCAACCGACCCGGAGCCTCGGCTCCGGATTCATTATCACCACGGACGGCTACATCCTGACCAATGACCACGTCGTCGCGGACGCAACCAAGATAACGGTCACCACCAAGGACGGCGAGCAGTACACGGCCAAGGTCATCGGTCACGACGAGAAGAGCGACATCGCGCTCATCAAGATAAAACCCAAGCACGACCTGCCGGTCGCCGCGCTGGGCAACTCCGACGATATCAAAGTCGGCCAGTGGGTGATGGCGATCGGAAACCCGTTCGGTTTCGACCATTCCGTGACGGCTGGAATCGTCAGCGCGAAGGGGCGATTCATCCCGGGCAACTACGACGACTTCATCCAGACCGACGCGTCGATCAACCCGGGCAACTCGGGCGGCCCGCTTATCGATTTGCGCGGCGAAGTGATCGGCGTCAACTCCGCGATCTATACGCGCACCGGATTGAGCATGGGAATCGGCTTCGCGATTCCTATCAATATCGTAAAACAGGAACTCGACCAGCTTCGCAGCAAGGGTCACGTGGAGCGCGGATGGCTGGGCGTCTATATCCAGCGCGTCACACCGGACCTGGCCCAGTCGCTCGGCTTGGGCGCGCCCAAGGGAGCGCTGGTTGCCGAGGTGCTGAAGAGCGGTCCCGCCAAAGAAGCCGGCGTCAAACGCGGCGACGTGATCGTCGCCTACGACGGGCGGCCGGTGGGAGATTCGCGCACGCTGCCGCTGATGGTCGGGCGCACGCCCATCGGAAAAACCGCGACGCTTAAAATAATGCGCAACGGCAAACCGATGGATCTCAAGGTAACCATCAAGCCGTCGCAGGAGGCGGAGCTTACCGCGCTCGAAAGTCCTTCCAAGCAGGAACCGTTCGGCACCGCTTCCGCCTTCGGACTGTTCGTAAAGGACTTGAACCCCGAGCTTGCCAAGCAAATGGGACTGCACGAGCAGCATGGCGTGGTGATCTCCTCGGTCAAGCCGGGCAGCAGTGCGGATGACGCGGGGCTTCAGGCGCGTGATGTCATACTCGAGGTCAACCGTCAAAGGGTTGGCGACGTGAAGTCCTACCAGCAGGCGATCAGCGCGGGAAAGGGGAAGATCCTGCTCTTGCTCGTCAAGCGCGGCGACAACACGATTTACGTCGCGCTGAAACCGAAAGCCTGAAGGACGAGGCGGAGTAGCGGCCAGAGCCGGCGGTACCCGGGCTGTCGATGTCGTTCAAGCGGATTCTAAAGATCGCGCTGCTGTCCGCGGTCGCCGTGCTTTTGTTCACGGTCCCGCCGGGACTCTATTTCTTTTCGCGCTACTATGACTCGCTGCGGGCGGAGGTTATCGCCCGCTTCTCGGGCAAGCGATGGAATATCCCTTCGCGCATCTACTCCGACTCGACCATCGTGTACCCGGGCCAGAACCTGAAGGACCTGGGCTTCTTCCAGCGCCTGGCGCGCCTGAATTATCATCGAGTCGCGCCGGGAACGGTCAGCGCGCGCGGCGAATACAGCTACGACGAAAAGACCGGCAAGCTGGAAATTTTCCTGCACAGCTTCTCCTACCCGTACCGCGATTTCGCCGGCGAGCTGGTGCAGATAAGCCTGTCCACCAACCAGGTCATCCAGTCGATCAAGGACGTCGGATCGGGCCACGCCATCTACTCGACCGAACTGGAGCCCGAACTGATAGGCGGCATCTTTCAGGGCAACTGGAAGCAGCGCAGGATCGTGCGCCTGAGCCAGGTGCCGCCCGCTTTCATAGACGCTATCCTGGCCGCCGAAGACCATCGCTTTTACGAACACGGCGGGCTCGATTTTCTACGGATCATCAAGGCCGCGTGGGTCGATCTTACCAGCCGGCGCATCCGCGAAGGCGGTTCGACGCTGACCCAGCAGCTCATGAAGAATTTCTTCCTGACCAACAAGCGCACCTTCAGTCGCAAGATCAAGGAAGCGCTGATGGCGCTGATTTCCGAGCATCTGTACTCGAAGCACCAGATCCTCGAACTCTAT
>JAKAVX010000662.1 GCA_021827465.1 Deltaproteobacteria bacterium
GGGCGAAGTTCTTATCTCAGGCGGGGAGGACACCGCGGACAATATCCTTGGCAGCACACAGCTATTCGACCCGACTACCAACAGCCTTGCGGCGGGCCCGACCGGAGAACCGCGCGCCGAGCATACTTCGATACTTCTATCCAACGGACAGGTACTGCTTGACGGCGGGCTAACCTTCGATATTTCCGGCAATGTCGTTGGCATCAACGACCAGGAACTCTGCGATCCGGCTTCCGACACCATCGCCACGACCGGTGTGATGAACGACGCGCGCGGTGAGCAGACAGCGACGTTAATCGAGGGCTGCAACTGCGCGCGCGATGGGATGGTGCTGGTTACGGGCGGCGTGGACGACACTTTCGACTCTGCGGGATTCGTCGTCGCAACGGCTACCGCGGAACTGTACGACCCGGCCAGCGGCACGTTTTCGTGCGTTGGCGGAGTCAACGGCTCGACGGGATTCTGCAACGCTACAATGAGCGTGGCGCGATGGGGGCATGAAGCGACGCTTCTGCACGACGGAACGGTGCTGATCACAGGAGGTATCACCACCGATCTTAACGGCCGCGATGGTACTACGTCGGCCGATCTTTATGACCCGGTCACCAATACGATCTCGCCGGTCGGGAATATGAACGTTGCGCGCGAGGGTCATACAGCGACCCTGATCGAGGGCTGTAACTGCCCGGCGGATGGCGATGTGCTGATCGCGGGCGGCCAGAGCGCGACCGGCGCCGCGATAAACAACGCGGAGCTATACGACCCAGTGTCCAAGATATTTCACATGACCGGCAGCATGAGGTCGCCTCGCTCAACTCACGACGCTACGGCGTTTGCGGTGGGAGATCTCGCGGGATTCGTCCTTATAACGGGCGGATACTCGAAGCCGGGCGGCAAAGCGCTCGCGTCAGCGGAGCTTTACGATCCCCTTACGAACAAGTTCGTCAGCACCGGCTCAATGAAGCAGGGACGATACGAGCACGCCGCGACCTTGATTCCGCCTCCGTGACGCGGTTGGCGCTGCCGGAGCGTTGCCAGAGCGCTCCGAGGCAGAGCCAGCCGCCGCTTTAGCTTGCTTCGATGGCGACGAACGCATGGCGTCCGGGGACTGTTGCGCTCCGGCGCTGGTGGTGGAGAATTAGCGTGCGAGGACCGGTCTGGGGAAGAACGAGCCGGTCGCGATCGCGGCTGCAGCCATCGAGCGGCGCGGGGCGCTTGAGCAGCGTGAGGCAGCCGCTACCGAAAAGCGCAAAGGAGATCGTAGTGAGCTTCGAATACAAGGGCCGCGTCGTGCGCGGTATCGACATCCATACCCACGTGCCCCGCCCTGGCGGCCTCAAGTCTGACCCGCGGGCCGAACAGAAGGAGCGCTATTTCCGGCATACGCGGCAGAACATGACCGTGGAACAGATGGTCGACCTTTATCGTCGGCTGGAGATGGTAGCGATCGTTTTCGACGTCGATATGGAAACCACGACGGACGACCCGTTTGTCGGCAACGACTACCTCGCCGAGATTCAGCGCCGCTACCCGGACGTGCTGATCGCATGGGCGAGCGTCGATCCGCACAAGGGACGGGGGGCGGTTCGGGAGCTGGAGCGGGCGGTCAAAGAGCTGGGCCTGCGCGGCCTTAAGCTCCATCCTAACTGCCAGGCCTTTTATCCGAACGACACGGCGTACTACCCGCTTTGGGAGAAGGCGCAGGAGCTCGAGATTCCCGTCCTTTTTCACTCGGGCCACACGGGTATCGGCGCAGGGATGGCCGGAGGTACGGGGATCAGGCTGAAATACAGCCAGCCGATCCCTTACCTCGACGACGTAGCCGCCGACTTCCCCAAACTTGCCATCATTGCCGCCCATCCCTCGTGGCCGTGGCAGGAAGAAGCGCTCTCTGTCGCGCTGCACAAGGCGAACGTCTACCTTGATCTTTCCGGATGGTCGCCGAAATACTTCTCGCCATCGCTGATTCAATACGCGAACACTCTTTTGCGGGACAAGGTCCTCTTCGGTTCGGATTTTCCGGTGATCGATCCCGAGCGCTGGCTCGCTGATTTCGCCGCGGCCGGTTTTCGCGACGAGGTGCGTCCCAAGATAATGGTCGAGAACGCACGGCGCCTTCTGGGGCTTTAACAGAATAGGGGAGGGCAAAGCCTGTGCGGCGCCGTGCCTAGCAGCCCCCCGGAACGAGGAAAGCCTATGCCAACGAAAATGGCGCGTCCGGGGTCTTGCCAACGCGCAACCCAGCGGGCGGCAGTGGAAGCTGCCAGAGTGGAAACCGCTGCCGAAGCTTATCTCACTCTGCTCGGTGAGCGCGGTATCGATTACCTGTTCGGCAACGGCGGTACGGATTTCGCCTCGATCATCGACGCGCTTGCCCATCTGGAAGCCACGGGCCGAAAAGCTCCCCGGCCGATCACTGTGCCGCACGAAACGGTCGCGGGTTCGATGGCGCACGGCTTCTACCTGGTGACCGGACGGCCGCAGCTCGTGATGGTTCACGTGACGGTGGGAACGGCAAATCTGCTCGCGGCCGTGATGAACGCGAGTCGATCCAGAGTGCCGGTTGTCTTCAGCGCTGGGCGCACTCCGATTACGGAGAAAGGCAGCCCGGCGTCGCGCAACGTCCATATTCACTGGGCGCAGGAATCGTTCGACCAGGCTTCGATCGTCCGCGAGTGGGTCAAATGGGATTACGAGCTACGCGACCTCGCGCAGCTCGAGACCGTGGTCGATAGGGCGCTTTCGGTTGCGATGGCCGAACCGCGCGGGCCGGTCTACCTGAGCCTGCCGCGCGAG
>JAKAVX010000663.1 GCA_021827465.1 Deltaproteobacteria bacterium
CCGACTGCGATATGTACGGACACTGAATCGCCTCCGTG
This sequence comes from Deltaproteobacteria bacterium, assembly GCA_021827465.1. Next base: position 39 of record JAKAVX010000663.1, read on the forward strand.
TTCGGCACGGGGTTGCCTTCGTTCAGCTGCGCCAGCAGCGCGCTGCCGCCGAGGCCGGTCCCCAGCCCCGCCGCGCAAATCGCCGCCGACGTTATCGTTCCCGACGTCGTCCATGCGCACGACTGGCACGCCGCGGTCACGCCGATCGCGATGCGCGCGGACCGGTATTTTCGCGAGCGCTTCGGACGCACCATCTCGGTCTTCACGATTCACAATCTCGCGTTCCAGGGCCTGATGGACGCCGAAGATTTCCCGCTGCTCGGAATCGACCAGTCGTATTTCTCGATGGAGTGTCTGGAGTTCTTCGGGCGGGTCAACCTGATGAAGGGCGCGGTGGTGCTTTGCGACGGCGCCTCGACCGTGAGCCCCACCTACGCGCGCGAGGTCACGACGGCGGAACTGGGATTCGGGCTGGAAGGCGTGCTTGCGCACAAGGGCTCGCATTTCGTCGGGATTCTGAACGGCGCCGATTACTCGGAATGGAATCCCGAGACCGATCCGATGATCGCTGAGCGTTACACGCCCGAGCGTCACGCGGGAAAGCGCGCGTGCACCAAAGATCTGCGCGAGGCCGTCAGCCTGCCGCATCGCGGGGACGTGCCGCTCGTCGGGATGGTGTCGCGGATGACCTCGCAGAAGGGCTTCGACCTGCTCCACGAATCGCTCGACGAGGTGATGAAGGTCGATTTGCAACTGGTGATGCTGGCGAGCGGAGACCCGAAGCTGGAGGCTTTCTTCCGCACCGCCGAGCGCCGCTATCCGGGCAAGTTGCGACTGGTTGCGGAGTTCGACAACCGCATGGCGCATAAAATCCAGGCGGGATGCGACGCGTTCCTGATGCCGTCGCGGTTCGAGCCGTGCGGCCTCACCCAGATGTACGCGGCAAAATACGGAACCGCCCCGGTGGTGAGAGCGACGGGCGGGCTTCATGATACGGTATGGGAATTCAACCCCGCGACAGGGAAGGGCAACGGTTTCGTTTTCGAGAATTATCGCGCCGAGGACCTGGTCGCGGCGCTCGGCAGGATGACCGCGACGTTCAGGTCGCCGTCGAAATGGCGTCAGATCATGGTAAACTGCTTCGCCTGCGACTTCTCATGGGATCGCGCCGCGCAAAGCTATCTCCAGTGGTTCCGAAGCCTGCGCCGCGAGCGCAATCTCGAATAGCCAGGGCGTTATGAGCAGCGCGGCCAGGGAATACGTCGTTTACGCCGACGGCGCCTGTATCGGGAATCCCGGACCGGGCGGATGGGGCGTCGTGATCGTGGAACCGGCCTCGGAACGGCGTTCTCTAAGCGGCGGTCCGGTCCCGAATACGACCAACAACCGGATGGAGATAACCGCGGCGATCGAGGCGCTGCGGGAGATCGAGCCGGGCGCCCAGGTCACGCTTCGGAGCGACAGCGAATACGTCATCAAAACGATGACGCTCGGATGGAAGCGCAACGCGAATCGGGAGCTGTGGGACGAACTTGACCGTCAAGTTGCGGCGCGTTCTGTCAACTTCGAATGGGTGGCGGGTCACGCCGGAAATCATTGGAATGAACAGGCCGACAAGCTCGCACGCGCCAGGGCCGAGGGCAGGACGCCGCCGGACATCGCCGAGCCCGCCGAGCGACCGCGTGTCCCTTCCGCCGCCGATATCGACAAGAGCCGTCTTACTCGCCAGCCCGCCGCCGGTCCCGACGAGAACCGGCTAACCCACCAGCTGGAGTCTCTTCTGCGCCCTGGCGAGACGATTCGGAAATGTGCAGGATGTGGCCGCCCATTCGTCGCGCGCAAGGCCGACGAAACATACTGCACGGCCGTATCCTGTCAACTACAGTCTCGTCAGAAAAAACGCCCCGGCTGACCCCTCACCAGAAATTCGGAATGGCCGCGTCCGTGGTCCGCTGATACTCCGCGTACTCGTCGCCGAAGCGCGCGAGCAATTCCGCCTCTTCCGCCCGTATTGCGCGGCGCATCGCGAGGATTCCGATTACCAGCGTGAGCACGAAAGCAGACGGTGCTCCGTAGACCACCGGCCACGCAACTAGGGCGAGAAGCACTCCGCTGTAGGTCGGATGCCGGATGAAGCGATAGAATCCCGACTTCACCAGCACCCGGCGCTGTCCGCCTTCTGGAGATCTTTCCCACGAAAAAAATCCGAGCTGAATTCGCGCGCCCAGCGCGAGCCATAGCCCGACCAGCTCGAGAAGAAGGCCAAGCGCCCCGAGCCATGACGAGGACTCGCCGCCGTAGAGATAGGTGCGCTCGAAGGGTGCGGCCGCGAACAATACCAGAATCGGAAGCTGGTTCAGGATTCTGCGCCCGAGCGCGTCCCGCACCGGGTCCGGGCCGTAATTCTCCCGCACCAGGAGATCGGCAATACGAAATCCGCCGTAGGCGACCAGGAACGCCGCCACATAGGCGTGCGCGCTGAAATAGTCGCTGATGCCGAGGCCGAGCGCTACCGCACCAACCACGGCCACCAGAAAAACCGCAAGTTCGGCCAGCCGCAAAAGCAGATCGCGGCTCTGGGCCGCCTCGGCGTGGAATTCGGCCGTCGCTGAATCTGAAGGCGAGGCGAGCGGTCCGGTCTTTTTGTCGGACGATTCTGGTCGTTGGGGATCTGCCGCTTCGCTCATGATGAGAAACTTTCTCAAATTCAGTGGAAACGCGAAAGAGGGACCACTCAGACGCAGTGCGCATCTTGCGCTGATTCGCAAGCTGCAATTCGCAGGTTGCATACGCCGAGTGAGTAAAAATCTCTGACGCA
>JAKAVX010000664.1 GCA_021827465.1 Deltaproteobacteria bacterium
CTACGGCCTCATCCCCGAGTTCGTCGGACGGCTCCCCGTGGTGGTCTCGCTGGAGAGCCTGGGCCTGGAGACCATCAAACCCCCCACCACCGAGCGCAGCGACGCCGGCGGCAAACAGGACGAGAATGAGGTACCGTTGAAGTCCGCACAGAACGTAATCAATTTCATCAACAAGGAGAAGTATGAAGTCGTACTGATGGGTATCGACAAAAAAGGCGGCTGGCGGTTGAGCGCGGGTTCGCAATATCTTTTGAACGCCGACAATCCAAAATCGGTAAAACTCAATAAACAGGGTGAGAGCGTAGCCCTCGTCCCCGGCCATAGTGAGAAACGACTGATCGGGCTTTCGCGGGAAAATGTAACTGGAGCGGTTGATGTCGTATTCCCAGTTCTCCACGGAACATTCGGCGAAGATGGAACTGTGCAAGGCCTCCTGAAATTGCTCGATGTTCCATTCGTCGGCGCAGGAGTCTTGGGTTCAGCGGTCGGAATGGATAAGGATGTTCAAAAGCGGTTGCTCCGCGATGCTGGAATACCAGTTGTGAAATTCGTCGTACTCCACGACCCAAAAGAGATAAACTATGAACAAATCGTACGAGAGATTGGAATTCCATTCTTTATAAAGCCCGCAAACGCGGGTTCGTCGGTCGGCGTCCATAAGGTAAAAAACAAATCGCAGTTTCAGGAAGCCATCAAAGATGCCTTTTCGTACGATTTGAAAATTCTCGCGGAGCAATACATCAAGGGCCGAGAGCTTGAATGTTCGGTGCTTGGCAACGAGCAACCAATCGCATCGGTGCCGGGCGAAGTATTGCCGCAGCACGAATTTTATTCCTACGAGGCAAAGTACCTCGACGAGCACGGGGCAGTGCTCGAGATTCCGGCGAAGGTTCCTGGGCCGATCGCGAAGCGTATACAAGAACTTGCCGCCCGGGCCTTCAGGGTTCTCTGTTGCAAAGGAATGGCCCGGGCTGATTTCTTTATGGCAGAGAATGGCGATCTCTATCTGAATGAGATCAATACCATTCCCGGATTCACAAAAACCAGCATGTATCCGAAGCTTTGGGAGGCAAGCGGTCTTTCTTACGAGAACCTCATCGATAAACTCATTCGGCTTGCGATCGAACGATTCCAGCAAGAGAAGAAGCTTAAGAGATCGTTTCTATAAGTGCGGGCATGATCCATTGTGCCCGTTCTTGTGCGATATTGTTGGCCATATGGATCGGCACCCCTCGATTCTAGAAGAGTCCGCCATATCTGTATGCACATTACCCCGCCATCTTGACAGGTGGTATAGCCATGCTATAACGTAAGCCGTAAGTCAAGGCTCTTTGATAGCCCATATATTCCAAGGAATTTCCTGCCTCGTTGCAGCTTTGAGCGCATGCGTAACGCATACATTCAAAGCTGCAACCAAGCAGCAGAAAAAGAGAGGAACCACCATGACAACTCATGGAACCGCCTCGCAACTGAAAGTTGACGGGGCATACGTTGAATTTCAGCTGGCAGTGCTTCGTGCCCTGCCTCGTGACATCGATCCGGACATCGCCGAGGGCTGGCGCAATAACGGCCAAGGCCTCGCGAAAGTTCTCCGGGAAGCGTTGCTTCCGCCGGAGGAATCCGAATCAATTCCCGCTCCGCAACCCAAGCCGCTACTCGTCCCGTTCGGAACCACCGTGGTTTCCCCGACGACCGCCCCGTTCGCCGCGAAGGATCGCTTTGTCGTGAACACCAAGCGGAACGCGGCCGTGAAGATCGCTTTCGTCTGGGATAACTTCACGAGCTGGTTCATGGGCAAGACAGAGCAGCCGTTCGAGGGATCAACCCTGAAATACGGCATGCTCTCGCGCTCGTCCGTGGACGGCCCGATCATCGCCGAACTCGGCGGCGAAGAGAAAGCGGAAACGACGCTCGCCGAAGTGTTCGCCCTGATGTCGGCCCAGCCGAACGGCGAGAAGGGAGCGCTCCTTACGAACGGCTATGCGAACATCTTCTATGTTCGTGACGCCAAAGGCGTGCTCCGTGCCGTGGGCGTGTACTGGGCCGCTGACGACTGCGGCTGGCGCGTGCGCGCGCGCTCCGTCACGTACCCGAACACGTGGCGCGGTGGCGATCAGGTCTTCTCTCGCAATTCTCGTTGACCACCAGACACTCTTCTTGTCTGACCCCTTGACCCTCGCATCTGCTCCGGCAGCTGCGAGGGTTTTCTTTTGGGAAATATCAAGCTTCCATACGTCCGTAAGGAAGCTTGATATTGTCACAATATTTGCCAATCAGGTTATTGAGAGATGGCGCGTACCCGGCCATAGTGAATACGGTGCCTCGAACCGGCATTGAAAATTCAACAAGGAGAGTGACTGATGCCAACTATGACCGTAACGAATCCCGAGGCCGACCAAGAAGTCGCGGCTCTCATCACCAAGTCTTACGAGATGATTACATCCCACTGGCGGGCGATTATTCCCGAGCTCAAAGTTACGATTGCCGCCAAACCGTTCAACCGCATCCCGCAACTCAAATCTTTCTGCGATGAGCAGAACAAACAGCCGGATTGGAAGAGATCGGAGTGGAAGTACATCCAGGTGGTTTGTCCGGAATACGACGACAAGGAAGCAATCCTCTGGGTTCGCTTCGACCGGCAATCGATCATGGCTTCGCCCGACTACTATCTCCAGAAAGAGTTTTTCGCCGTCGTCGCAAAGCTCATGTGGTGTATCTCCGAGCGGATTCGCAACGAAGCGAAACGCTACGCAACCGGCATGGCAGCCCAATATGAGGGAGCGGCCTACCTGG
>JAKAVX010000665.1 GCA_021827465.1 Deltaproteobacteria bacterium
TTGAAGTTCTGGTGTGTCTCATTTCGAGAGAGCGCGACATGCATGCTTTCAATGACTCGGCCCCGCTTCGAGGTGGCGAACAAAAGAGTACGGAGAAATACCTTTGGCATCGGCTCCTCGTCACGACTACGCGGAGAGTCCGGACCAAAGAAGATTATGGTCGGTTGGGTCATCTTGACTGTGCCGCGGTGCCAAAGCGTCCACCAAGCGTTAAGACCCGAGACGCCCAAGGCCATTCCGGCGATTGTGATGGAAATTGGGTCAGCCATAAGCCGCCTCGCTGCGCCAAGCGGGCAGAGACATTCGGAGGCGATCTGCCTAGCGCGAAATTAGCATATCAGTTTCCACGTTTTAGCCGGAAACTCAGCAGCCGGAAAATGAACCGCTGCTCGCAGGTGCGACATGCTCTTTAAAGAGTTCAAAGACCTCAGACGAAAACCAGACCGACGCCTCGGGCTACCCGACCAACTCAACTTCGCCTTTGCGGCCGACCAGCAAGTTATCGCGATGAAGGACGGCGCGCTGCTTGCCGCCTTCGAGTGCTCCGGGCTCGATCTGAATTCCGCGAGCGCCGAGGAGCTCGATGCCCACCGGGCGCTGGCTAATCGTGCGCTCGCGCGGGCCGACGACGGCTTCATGTACAACGTCGATCTCATCCGCTATCCGAGTGTCGATTATCCAGAGAGGACTTTTCCCGATCCGGTAAGCGCCACGCTTGATCATGAGTGCGCGCTCCACTATGCGGCCGAGGGACGCCACTTCGAGACTAAGTGCGTGCTCACCGTCACGTACCGGCCGCCGGCGAACGTTCAGATGAGGATGGCGGGACTGTTCATGTCGGGCGCTCCGAAACGCATCGACTGGGCCCGGCAGCTCGAATGGTTCAAGGAGCGGCTGCGAGAGTTTGCTGACGCGATGAGTCCGGTCTTGAAACTCACGCCGCTCAACCTGCCCGGACTGTTCTCGGACATCACTACCTGCATCAACGGACGGGTCTGCGAAGTCGCGGCACCGAGGCGACCGGTCTTCCTCGATGCGCTCTTGGGCAACCAGGACTTCATCACCGGCTTCAGGCCGCGCATCGGCGGCCGACACATTCGCGTCGTGGCGCTCTCCGGCTTCCCAGCGTTTTCGTGGGCGGACATGGCATCGTTCTTGAGCGAACTGCCGATGTCCTACCGCTATTCGATCCGCGCCATCCCGGTCGGCCCCAGGACCGCCGTGAACGAGCTCTCGGTACATCGGCGAAACTGGTTTCAGCGGCGGCTCGGAGCGCGCGCCATCTTCAGCGAGAACTTCGGTTCCGGCGCAGGCACGGCTTTCCAGAACCAGCACGCGCTCAAGATGGCGGCCGACGCCGATGACGCGATCGCCGAGGCTGAAGGCGGCGCGGTGCGGTTCTGCTATGTCACCGCCAAGGTGATTATCACAGAGGACCGCGCCGACCTCGCCGACGAGTACGCGCAGCTTGTTTTCAAGACCTGCCAGAATATGGGATTCGATCCGCGCATCGAGACCATCAATGCCGCCGAGGCATGGCTCGGATCGATTCCGGGACACGGCTGGTACGACGTGCGCAAGCCGTTGGTAAACACCCGAAACCTTGCCGACATCCTGCCGCTGACGAGTATCTGGCCGGGACTCGCGACCAATCCGTGTCCCTACTACCCGAAAAACACGCCGGCGCTTTGCTATGGCGCGACGGCCGGCAGCACGCCGTGGAGGCTTAACCTCCATGTGGCCGACACCGGCCACACGGCGATTCTGGGCCCGACCGGCTCGGGCAAGAGCGTGGCGCTCGGCGCCATCGCGGCGAACTTTCGCGCCGTGCCGAATGGGCAGGTGTTCTTTTTCGACAAAGGCTATTCCGCATTCGTCCTCACCCACGCGCTCGGCGGTGCGCATCTCGATCTTGGCGAGGATGAAGTTCCCTTGCAGCCGCTCGCGCGCATCAACGACGAGACCGATCGGATGAAGCTTCAGGCTCTGCTCGAAGATTGGCTGGAGCTTTCGGGCGTGAAAATCCTGCCCAACCAGCGCAAGGCGATCTGGCGAGCGCTCGAACTCGTTGCCCAAGGTCCGACCGATCAGCGCACCATCACCAATCTCATCACCCAGGTCCAAGACGGCGCGGTGCGCGACGGCCTCAGCACTTTCTCGCTCGCCGGCCCGCTCGGACGCTTCCTCGATGCCGACCGCGACGTGCTGCTCGAAGGCCGCTTCGTAACCTTCGAGCTCGAAACCCTGACGGCGATGGGTGACAAGGTCGTAGTTCCAGTGCTGACCTACCTCTTTCATCGAATTGATCAGCGGCTCGATGGAAGGCCGACGCTCATCGTCCTCGATGAAGCGTGGGTGATGCTCGCCAACGGAACCTTCGGAGCGAAGCTCGAGGAATGGCTCCGCACACTGCGCAAGAAGAACGCGGCCGTCGTGCTTGCCACCCAGAGCCTCAGCGAGATCGCCAACTCCAAGCATCGCGACGTCATCCTCGAGTCGTGTCCAACCAAGCTCTATCTGCCGAATCCCGAGGCGAGCAACGCGCAGACCCGTGAGCTCTACCGGAAGTTCGGGCTGACGGACCGGCAGATAGAGATCATCGCCGAGGCCGCACCCAAGCGGCATTACTACTACGTCTCCCCGCTCGGAAGACGGCTCTTTCAATTCTCGCTCGGACCGGCGGCACTTGCCTTTATCGGTGCGGGATCAAAAGACGACGTGCTGGCGGCGCGGCGGATGATAGCGGAGTACGGAGAGCGCTGGACGGCGGAGTGGCTCCACGCCCGCGGC
>JAKAVX010000666.1 GCA_021827465.1 Deltaproteobacteria bacterium
ATTGAGTACAGCGATTAGATTTGGTCGGGGCGGCCGGATTTGAACCGGCGACCACACGCACCCCAAGCGTGTGCGCTACCAGTCTGCGCCACGCCCCGACCCGGGGCGGAAACCGGCCGCATTGGCAGCGGCCGGAATTTCGACAATACAATCAGGCGCGAGTGAAAACCACACCCACGCGCGGCGAAGCGGACTCGGCTAGGCCTTCTTCTTTGCCGCGACGCGCGGACGCCATTGCGAGTACGAACGCAGATCCACCTGGAAGGTCCACGAGCTTTTCGGCTGGTTGACCAGATGGACGATCTCCTCGCAGATGCGCTCGGGCGAGACGAACCACGTCGGGTCGACGTCAGGCATCGCCTCGCGCACCCGCTCGCTGTCAACCGCGCCGTCAACGTCGAGCGCCGCCGCATGAATGTCCAGATGGCCGAACTCGTAGGCGAGCGATTCCGCAATCGCGCGCTGCGCGACCTTGGAAGCGGTGTAGGCCGAATATTGCGCCGGTCCGCCGCGCGATTCGGAGCCAAGCACGAAGATGACCGTCCCGCCTCCATGCTCCACCATCCGGCTCACCACAGCCTGGGTGCAGAAGAACGGACCGTAGCAGTTGACCTTGAACTGGAAGTCGAAATCGTCCTCGGTGATATCGGTGAAGCGCTTCTTCAGATACGCGCCGGCGTTGTTGACCAGGACCGAAATGGGTCCGAGTTCGCGTTCAACGGCCTCGACCGAGGCGAGCACCTGTTCGCGTTTGGAGACGTCGGTCGGCGTGACGAGCGCGCGTCCGCCCTGTTTGCGGATCAACTCGGCGGTCTCGTCGAGTTGGGATTTGGTGCGCGCGATAAGCCCGCAGGCGTATCCCTCGCGCGCAAGCCTAAGCGCGATATCGCGGCCGATCCCGCGCCCCGCGCCGGTTACCAGTGCAACTTTGCTCAGAGACATGGCGACGGATATTAGCTGGCCGATGGGTTCCTGAAAACCTTGAGCGCAGAGTGGTTTTTACGGCCTCCGGGGCTTTCTTGGCGGGCGGGTGAAGCGATGCTAGGCTCAAACGTGAGAGGCTTCCGGTGAGGGGTGGCTGACCTGCGCAGGGGACGAAGCTTGAACGCACTGTCAGGCAAGGCTGATTCGAGCGCAAGCGGAGCGTGGATTGCCGTCTGCGCGATAGTGCTTGCCGCGCTGGTCGGACAGGCGGGAGTGGTCCTTGCCGCCGACACTTCCGATGCGCCCGACACTATCGCCGAAGCCTACTGGATCGATATCAGCCAGGTCCTGGTAATCCCGCAACAATGCAGCCGCGAGGCGGTTTCGACCCTGTGCGATCGGAGCGATCGCGATGACCTGGCGGTTGGCCGGCGCGGGCATAGCCGCTTCGCGGTCCGCTCGCGCCACGGCGCGGATTACGGAACGATCGCCGACTATGAGCGTCAGCGCACCGCAGGCTCGCCGGTGCCGGTTGCGCCGGGCTACGTGACGATTCCGCCCGAGATCTCCGTCGCACCCTCCCATACGGCAAGCCGGCCCGCTTCCCGCACTCGCTGACGCGCGGGGGTCTGGCTCCGCCGGCCCATCCGTGAAATTATTCCCGCTTCTTACATGGGCGCCGAAGCTCTATTCTTTGAGACAGGTGCGCCGCAGGTTTTGAAATCGATAAATGCTGGTAACAATTGACGTTGGCAACAGTCATACCGTGATCGGTATCTACGCCGATGACGGCTTGATTCATCACTGGCGTATCTCGACCAACCCCGAGCGCACCACGGACGAACACGGCGCGGTGCTGAACACGCTGCTGCAGGCCGCTGGGCTTCCGATTCCGCTCAAACCTGAAGGAGTCGCGGTTGCCTGCGTAGTGCCGCCGCTCAACCGCGTGATGGAGCAGGTGGCCGAGCGCTATTTCCATTGCACGCCGCTGATCGTCGGACCGGGGATAAAGACCGGGATGCCGATCCTGTACGAGAATCCCAAGGAAGTCGGCGCCGACCGGATCGTCAACGCGGTCGCCGCCTACGACCGCTACGCGAGCGCCTGTATCGTGGTGGATTTCGGCACCGCGACCACCTTCGACTACGTGACGCGCCGCGGCGAATACGCAGGCGGCGCGATCTCGCCGGGGCTGGGCGTCTCGATGGACGCGCTTATCGAGCACGCGGCGAAGCTTTACCGGGTCGAGTTGGTGCGCCCGCGCGAGGCGGTCGGCAGGACCACGATGGGTGCGATACAGTCGGGGCTCATCTTCGGATACACAGCGCTGGTCGACGGGCTCGTCGATCGGATCAACAAGGAGCGCGCAGAGAACGCGCGCGTGATCGCGACCGGCGGACTCGCCGACCTGATCGCGCCCGAATCCTCGACGATAGAGGAAGTTGACGAATTTCTTACCCTGAAGGGACTCAGACTTATCTTCGAGCGCAACCGCCGTTGAGATTCAGGAGGGATCGATGGACAAGCCCGCGCGGATCGTTACCGATTCCATGATCGGAATGAAGCTGCCGGACTACGCGCGTCATTCGCCGCGGGTCGCAACCGTGCTCGGCCACAACCCGTCGCCGTTCACCGGGCCGGGAACCAACACCTACCTGATCGGCACGGGGCGCCGGCCGATCCTCCTCGATACCGGCCAGGGCGTGCCGATCTGGATCGATCTGCTGGTCGAAGCGCTTCACGAATTCGCGCACGGCGACACGATCGACCGGATCGTCCTGACCCATGCGCACGTCGATCATATCGGTGGCGTCAAGCAGGTGACGGAGCGGCTCGGACGGGTCGAGGTCTTGAAGAAACCGTGGC
>JAKAVX010000667.1 GCA_021827465.1 Deltaproteobacteria bacterium
TCGGAGGCCCACTAGATGGTGTGTGACCTCGTCGCCTGGGAGCGCATGGTGCAGAGGCTCGGCCGTGTAAACAGACGCGGCAATGGCGAGGCGCGAGTGGTCGTGCTCGTCGAGCCAGTACCGCATCCCAACAAGAAAGAGGCAGAAGCGCTCAAGAAGCAGAAGAATGGCGAGGAGCTGGACGAGAAAATGCAAAAGTTGGTCGCGGCCTACGAGGCAAGGGTTAAAACCTGGCGGGCCGTTCAAGCACCGCTCAAAGAGCTTCCGAAGAACAGCGAGTTACTGAATGCGAGTCCTGGCGCGTTGCGCGATCTGAGGGCGCGCGCGCAGACCGACCCCAAGCTGTGGGAGATTCTGGATGCGGCCACTAGCCCCGCTCCGTTGCGACCGGCGCTATCACGGGCATTAGCCGATGCTTGGTCAATGACCTCACTCAAGGAGCACACGGGCCGTCCAGCGATTAACCCGTGGTTACGGGGATGGATTGAAGGCGACCCCCCGCAGACGGCTCTTGTGTGGCGCACGCATCTTCCTGTGCGCGTAGGGGGAGCCCCAGCAACGCGCAGCGAGATCGAGACGTTCTTCGAGGCAGCGCCGCCGCACACAAGCGAGATTTTGGAGACTGAGACCTTTCGCGTTGTCGAGTGGCTGGAGAAACGCGCCGAGACCCTGCTCTCGCTAACCTCGGCTGCTTCGGGGGAGGACGGTAGCGTCGAGAGACCGCCTCTTCGCCAGCACGACACGCTGGCGTTCGTCCTGTCGCCCGACGGAGATCTTCGCGAGATCTCCCTGAGTCTCATGGGCGTCGCTTTGCCGGAGGACAAGGAGGCGGCGAGGGACAAACGCGGCAAACTAGAGAAGATGCTCGCTGCCGGAACGCTTATCGTGGACGGGCGTGTAGCCGGGCTGAGAGACGGAGTACTCGACGTCGAGGAGTCGGGACTTCCTCGCACGGTCGACGACGGCAGCGCGTGGCTCGGCGAGAACGTCATTCGATTCCGCGTGCGCTGGGCCGACCTCACGGAGCTCGCCGAGGCGAACGATACGCAGTGGCGTGAAAGGCTGCGATTCGCGACCGATGTTTCCGAGGACGGAGAAGCGCGGCGCTGGCTCATCGTAGACAAGTGGCGCCACGACTCGGCCACTGAGGAGGACCGTTCGGCCGGCCGCCCACAGTTGCTCGACGAGCATCAGTCATGGGCGGAGAATCGCGCTCGCAACCTCGCGAAGACTCTCGGACTCGACGACGATTACATCGAGATGCTCGCCGTCGCCGCCCGACTCCATGACGAAGGCAAGCGCGCCAAGCGGTGGCAGCGCGCCTTCAACGCCCGCACCGACGGCGTCTACGCGAAGACTAGGGGACCGCTCAATTATCCCCTGCTGGACGGCTATCGGCATGAGCTGGGGTCGCTATCCTACGCTCAGAGACACGCGCGCTTGCTCGCGTTGACCTGCGAGCAGCGCGATCTAGCGCTTCATCTGATCGCTGCGCACCACGGCTTCGCGCGCGCCGTGATCGGCACGAGTGGGTACGAAGATGCGCCGCCATCCGTCCTGGAGGATCGGGCCAAGGAGATCGCTCTACGCTTCGCGCGCGTGCAAGACCGCTGGGGCCCTTGGGGTCTGGCATGGTGGGAAGCGCTCCTGCGGGCGGCTGACCAGCAAGCGTCGCGTGACAACGATGCCTTGGACTCAGCAGGAACCGGGGAGCACTGATGGCATCGATTCCTGTCGATCTCGTCAACCCCGGTCAGGTCTTCGCGTGCCTCGGCTTTCTCGAGGCCGCTGATGTATTGCTGGGCCAGGCGGAAGGCGGCTTCGATTGGAGAAACGAAGGTGATGTGCACTTCGAGGTGCGAGCAGCCGGTGACAAAAACCCCTTCGACGTCGTGCTTGCGTTTCTTGCAGAAGCCGAGATCCGGCGTTGCGTACCCAAGGGCTGCGCCGATCCAGCGGAAAAAAAGAAGAAAAAGCGGCGGAGAGATGCAGAGCGGGAAAAAGGCGTTGATAGTTTGGCATCAGATGCTCCTGAGCTGTGCGAAACGTTTCCCGGCCCTAAGGGCGATGCGATGGCTTTGCCTATACGCCTGGTTGGGTCGGTGGACGGTCAAATCCGTTCTCTGAGCGTCAGCCACTGGGCGGACGCTTCGAGCCGAAACGATTTCAAGTTGTACGCTGGAAACCGTTCCGCTGCAGATATTGCGTGGGCGATGCTCCGCGGCACTCGCGAGAAACCGAAGAAAGGGGCCGAAGAAGGCGAGATGAAGACGCGGGGCGTCTATGCGCTCTGGAAGTCTTCGAGGAAGGATCTGATCTCGAAGCCCTTCGACGTTCTCACGCCTATGCGCGGCAGTTTCAACTTCGATCCTCGTGGCGCCTGGACCGCGATTGACGCGGGCTACTCTCCAAACGATCAGAAACATGCGGTATCTGCGTCGCCGGTCGTCGAAATACTTGCCGCCGTAGGGTGCGAGTATGCGCGCCCGCGCGAATACAAAAGGCGCCGAGTTCGGTACGCCGCGTGGAGCGGACTTGTACCGCCCATCCTCGCGCGCGCTGCATTTGGCGGTGCTCGCATCGGCATTCCCGTGAGGACCTTCCGATTCGCCCTTGATTTGTCGGGCAAGAACAAGGTTGTAACGTTCGCAGAGGAGGAGATGAGCGCATGACCGCCGAGCTAGAGAATGTAACGACAGATGTTCTGAACAAATGGGCTACCGACATGGCCGGACCGGTGGCCTTGCATCTCAAGCAGAAGCTCCTGCCGGTGTCGGAGTAGGAA
>JAKAVX010000668.1 GCA_021827465.1 Deltaproteobacteria bacterium
CGCGCCTGGCCTCGTGCGCGGTCAATGCGAGTTTCCTTAAGGCGATCGTGGTCTTTCGCGACGATTTGGACCGCGAAACAATCGAGGCCCTGAAGACACCGGTATCCGCGCTCAACATCGAGCTGGCGCCGGTCCATATCTACACTTTCGCCGACATGGGCGCCTACCGCGGCGCGCAGCCGCGCCTCAAGCAGCTCATCGACGTCGGCGCCCTCACGGCCACTCACGGATGGAGTTACAAGTTCGTTGACGATTTCGTGTGGCCCAATATCCTGAAACCGCTCGCCGAAGGCTCGGACCAGGCGCCCGTAGCAGCCGCAGCGGGTTGCGACGCCGGAATAGCGATCTGCCAGGCGATGCTCGCCGGAGTCGACGAGGGCTTGGGGGTATGCCTCGCGGGCTTCGTCTTCGAGCCGATCAAGAAAATCCTGAATCCGCCCGAGCAGTGGCTTCCGCTATGGGTGCTGCTGGTTGGATACCCGGCTGAGTCCTGGGAAGCCGGCGGCCAGCGTCCGCGTCCGCCATTGGAGGAGAGTTTCTTCGAAGGGCGCTACGGCCAGCCGTTCAAGCCCGATCCCAAAGTGACTGAGCGGCTCAAGGCGGCCAAGATGTTGCAGAGGCCGGCTCCGCTGCCCTGGCGAAAGCAGGAGATCCAGGCCCTGGCACGGATGTTCGGACTGCCCGAATGAGGTTCCGAGCGGCAAGCGAACGTTAACCATCAACAATGCGGCGCCGATGAAGACGCGCCTTGTCCAGCACGATGGATTTTCTGAAACGTCCAATCGAGGAATACGATTCGGTCAAAACCTGGTTCGAAGGCCTGCGCGTGCAATCGGGCCTGGAGCCGGCAGGCGACCCTTCGCGGCTCAGGCTGCTCACAGAGTTCTGCACGTTCGTCGAGCTTGACCCCGACGAGGTGGTGGCAGCCTGTCTGCTGATAAAAGACGGCCGCGAAACCAAGATAAGCATCAAGGGGCGCCGCGCGATGGCCGAGAAAGTCGCCGAGTTCCAGGCGCGGGACGCCGACGCGAGTCCCGGCGAACGAGCCCGGCGTGGCAACACTATACGCAGCTTCTTGATTCACAACGGCATCCTGCTGCAATCCGGCATGCAGGTCTGCCCTTGACGGAGGTTTGACGCGGCGCTGCGAACCATTGCGATCCGGCTGCCGCCAGTGGGATAGATCGACCCCACGGGCGGCGACCGTTCCTGAAGCGGCCGCGCCGGGGCATAACAATTCGCGAGGACTGCGGAACATGAGCACACCTGCTGCGAATTTCAACGAACGCGAATTCGTGATTTGCCAGATCGCGCGCCTGGTCGAAGACAAATACATTTACTGGGTCGGGGGCGGCGGCGAACCGCTAAGCGCCGTGCTCCTTGCCAAGCGGACCACCGCGCGCAACCTCCAATACCTGACCGAGGACGGCGTGGTCGGTCCCGAAGCCCTGGTGCCGTTCGATCCGCTCATGACGATGGTCAGCTCGCCCGCGAACTATCGGGCTCTGCAGTGGAGCACGATGAATTACGCGGCTGACCTCGCCCATCTCGGCTACGTCGACTACGGCATCCTCAACACGCTCCAGGTTGACCGCTACGGCAACATCAACTCGACCGTGGTCGGCAAGTATGAAGGCGGCGAAGGGCGGCGCTTCGGCGGTCCAGGCGGCGCCGACAGTATCGCGGCACTGGCGTGGCGCACCGTCCTGGTGACCGACCAGCAGAAGCGCAAGTTTGTCGAACGCGTCGATTTCATCTCGTCTCCGGGCTTCCTGGATGGGCCGGGCGCACGCGAACGTCATGGCCTGCCACCAGGTACGGGACCATGGCGAGTTTACACGCCGTGGGCGATGTTCGGTTACGGCCCCGATTGCCAGATGATGCTGCAGGCGGTCGCGCCCTTCGTCACCGCCGCGCAGGTGCTCGATGAGATGAGCTTCACGCCCGCAATCGCGCCCGAGATCCAGGTTCTCGAAGTGCCGACGGAAGAGGAGCTGCTCATCCTGCGCAGCGAGATCGACGTGGCTGGCCAGGTGACCGACCGAGGCCGGTGGATTGAGTTGCGCGACGGCAAGTACCGGTTCGCGTAGTCGACGGAAGCCGGCTTCCTCCCTTGGGCTCTGTCAGCCGGGAAAGATTACAGCAAGGCAAGGGCAGGTTGGTGAAAAAGCGTTTTCGCCAGCCAGCCCGGCTATCTGCCAAGGGGTCCAGGCGCGGGGACGCCGGGACTTCATTCGTGCTCTTGCTCGACGAAGCCTTCGAGGTTTCGCGCGCGGCTGGTTTGGCGCAGCTTGCGCAGCGCCTTCGCCTCGATTTGGCGGATGCGCTCGCGGGTAACGGCGAACTGTTTACCCACTTCTTCGAGGGTGTAATCGGTCTTCTGGCCGATACCGAAGCGCATGCGCAGGATCTGCTCCTCGCGGGGCGTTAGCGTTGCCAGCACCCGGCGGGTCTGTTCGCCCAGGTTGCCTTGGATCGCGGCCTCGACCGGCGAGGGCGCCAGCTCGTCTTCCACGAAGTCGCCGAGCGAGCTTTCCTCCTCGTCGCCGATCGGGGTTTCCAGCGAAATCGGCTCCTTGACGATCTTGAGCACCTTCTGGACCTTGTCCAGCGGCATCTCCATCTGCTCGCCGATCTCGTCGGGGCTCGGTTCGCGTCCCAGGCGCTGTACGAGCAGCCGGGTCACGCGCAGCAGCTTGTTTATGGTCTCCACCATATGGACCGGGATGCGGATTGTCCGCCCCTGGTCGGCAATCGCGCGCGACATCGACTGGCGAATCCAC
>JAKAVX010000669.1 GCA_021827465.1 Deltaproteobacteria bacterium
CGCTCGCCTGCCGTGAGCGGCGAACGTTCGAGAGATTTTTGCGGCGGAATCCTAGATTTATCGCGGAGATTCTGCGCGAGGTTGGACCATGAGCGGGCGCCTCGAGCCGGGCGACCTCGGCCTGACGTGCTGCGCAGGCTGCGGCCACAACTTTGCGGACGGTGAATTCTATTTCCGAGGCGCTGTCACCGGCAACCTTGGAGTTGGCTTCTTTATCGTTTGCGAGCGTTGCTTCAATGAAATTCAGCGCGAACCGGAAGGATCGCGCGCGGTCGCGCTCGACGATCGCATAGAGCGCGCGGCATTGGCGCATTCGCCCGCAGGTGGGCACGCATGAGCACCACGACCCGCGCGCCCTGCCCGGTCTGCGCCAAAGGTCCAAAGGATCGCGCCTTATCGACTACGACCGACGAGCGCGGCACCGTCTCGCATTGCTTCAGATGCGGTTACGTGAAGGCCGACAACATAGAGCGTCGCCCGCTCGAACCGATCCGTACCGCGCCGAAGTCTACCGAGCCGCTCGAGTGGTCGGACCGCGCTGAGTCGATATGGAGACGCACCCAACCGCTCCGTGGCTCGCTCGGCGAGGTGTACCTGCGGCACCGCGGCTGCGTGTTGCCTCCGGGTGATTCTGACTTACGCTTCTTGCCGGCGAGCGACAAGTACCCGCCGAGCCTCTGCGCGCGAGTGACCAACGCGGAAACAAACGCGCCGCTGAGCCTGCATTTTACGAGACTTGCGAGCGACGGCCGAGGCAAATCCGACTGCGAGCAGCCCAAGCTCTTGCTCAGCGGACACCGAAAGAAAGGCGGCGTTATCCGCCTGTGGCCGAACGAATGCGTGACGCATGGGTTAGCTGTTGCCGAAGGCGTTGAGTCCGCGTTAGCTGCGGCGCACTTGTTCACGCCGATATGGTCAACCGTCGATGCCGGCAACCTGGCGGCACTCCCGGTGCTCGCTGGCCTCGAGTCGTTAGTGATTTTCGCAGACCACGATACGGCCGGCCTCAAATCCGCACGGGAATGCGCACGGCGATGGGCGGACGCCGGCCGGGAGGCGCGCATACGAGCGCCTCGAGCACCTGGCGCGGATGCGGCCGATGTTGCGAAGGAGGTAGCAGCATGAGCGCCGACGATATCGACGGCGAGTTCCAGGACGTGCCGTTCAACGAAGCGCCGCCCGACTGGATGCGCGACAGCCCGCCGCCCGAGGAGCCGCACGTAAAGCCGAACGGAAGCGCCGCGCCAGAATCCGATGATCCCCTTGCCGCTATCCGCGCGTCGATCATCGCCGACCTCGAGGCCGGACCTGCTGCGATTGACGCCGCAGAGCCGCCGCGGTTTGTGCAATACCCTCGCTTGCCCGAGGCTGGTGCGAGCCTCTGCGGTCCCGGTGGAACCGGAAAAACGGCTCTCGCGCTCACGGAAAAGGTGCGCATCGCCTGCGGCTTGCCAATGTATCCGGACACCGAGCCCTGCACACAAGGTCCCTGCGTACTCGTGACGGCCGAGGACGGCGCAGATCGCGCCCGGTACGTCCTGCAACGCGCGCTCGCGGACGCGCTCGACAACCGCCAGATTACCGAGGCGCAGGCCACCGAGGCCAAGGCGCTGATCCGCATAGTCGGCTGGCACCCGTCGCGCTTCGGCCGGATCGTCAACGTCGACAGATACAGCGGTGAGATGTACCGCGCACCAGTGTACAACCTGCTGCTCGAGCTCCTGGCGCCGATCCAGCCGGTCTATGTGACGCTCGACCCCGAGGCGCTCTTTAGCCCGGGCGACCGCTATGGCAACGACGGCCATGCGTTCCTCGCGGCCATGATGCATGAGACCGCGATGACCATGCGCGCCTGCGTGCAGATGCTCGATCACGTCTCACAGGCCGTCGCGCGCAACGGCACCGTCGACCAGTACGCCAGCCGTGGCGGGACGGCAAAGTCCGACGAAGCGCGCCTGGTGCGCCAGCTTGTCAGCGTAAAGCCGGACACCTTGAAGCCGGACGAGCCGCTACCCCTGCTGGCGACCATGGGCGACGTGGAGGCCGGCCGAATTCTCCGCCTCCACTGGACGAAGTTGTCATGGGCCAAGCCGAACGCTGCGCCCACCATATGGCTGCGCAGGAGCGGCTATTGGTTCGAACCGCTCCGGTCACCGAGCGCCGCGGAGCACGCCAGCGCGATGGAGCAAAGCGCCGCACAGCGCGACCTCGAGGAGCTGACCGCCAACGCGGCCGCTGTGGTCGATTACGTGCGGCAGCAGCTCGGAACCGGAGCCGGCGTGCGTCTGACCGCGACCGAGCTGGCGAACGAAGGGGGGCCGACTGCAGGCGGCAAGCGCATCAAACGCGACCCGCTGCGCCGCGCGATCCGCCATGCGCTCGCACGAGGTTTGCTCAAACAGCTCGAGCTGCCAAAGACCGAACGCCGCGGGCAGCGCCAGACCTATCTCGCGCCGACCGATTACGACCCGCCGGCGCAGCAATCGGAGGAAACATGAGCAGCAAGCAGATCGAAGCATGCGCAAAAAGGCTGCCGGAGCCTGAGCGCTCCGCATTCCTGTCAGACCAAACCCGAGCGCATGAACTCATTCAGGAGGCAGCCGCATTACGGCGCAAGGCGTGGGCGCTCTATAGGAACGCGACCCATGTTGCTACTTCCGCAGATTCGCCGGTGACGTTGCCATGACTGTCTATTCGGCGAAATCGGCGAAATCGGCGGTTCGCGCGATTCGCCGGATAAGGCAACCGGCTGAGCCTCAAGCCGCTATCAAGCGGCGGAGG
>JAKAVX010000670.1 GCA_021827465.1 Deltaproteobacteria bacterium
TTCGTCGGCGATCGCGACGACGGTATGATGCAGCTCGCGGCCCGCAAGATCGGTGGTGCCGCGCAGATCGAGCATCGCATTCATACCGGCGATACCGAGGCAGATCTCGGTCAGTCCGTCGCGCCAGGGACGGCCGAAGGTGTCGGTTACGAGGACGGCCAAATCGACGCCGTAGCGGGTGCGGATTGCGGCGCGGATTTTGGCCGCCGAGGCGTCGGGATCGACCGGCAGCAGAATCGCGCTGTCGTTTTCGAGGCTGTTGGATTCATCGACGCCGGCGTTGGCGCAAACCCATCCGGGACCGGTCTCGACGATAATCACGCCGCGATCGTTGCGCACGATGCGATTGGTCTGGCGCAGCACGAGCTCGACGGCGCGCGGATCTTTTTCCCACCTTGCGGCGACACTTTTAGCGAATTCCGACGGTTCGATATCGCCAAGATGGACTACGCGGCCCTCGGATTTCGAGACGATTTTCTGGCAGACGACAAGGATATCGCAAGTTTCGGGGCGAAGTCCGCTGCGGTCGAGTGCGTCTCCGATAAGCGCGGCCAAATCGTCGCCCGCCTTGACCATCGGGATTCCTTCGATCGCGGTGAGTGAAATCGAGCGCATCGGTCGGACAAGCTTACACGGGAAGCGCGCGCAGGACCACATCGGCGAGCCGCGCCGCCTTTTCGGGGGTGGTCATAATCGTATCCGTGACGGCCGCGCGCATCCCGAGTTTTTCGATTGCGGGTGCCAAAGCGCGGTCGGCGTTGTCGATGACGAAGGTGCCAGCTATATCCTGGTAAAGGCGGGCGACCGCGAGCGCCGACGCCGGCATCCCGAGTCCGCGCAGCATCTTGTCCGCGGGCCCCTTGATCGTTTTGCCGCCGACAATCGGGCTGATTGCGGCGACGTGGAGACGTATGCGGTGCAGTAACGTGCGCACGCCGCGCAGGGCCAAGATCGGGCCGAGTGAGACGAAGGGATTCGACGGCGCCATGATCACCGCGGCTGACTCGCCGATTGCGCGTAGCGCCGCCGGAAGCGGACCGGCGGCGCGCGCGCCGCGTATCTCGATCCGCTCGACGATGCCGCGCGCCCGCCCGCGGACAAAGTATTGTTGGAAGGCAAGCGGCGCTCGGCCGCGGAGTTTTACGAACGTTCGCACCTGATCGTCGCTCATCGGCATCACCTCGGCGCGGACGCCCAGCGCGCGCGCGATTTCGGCCGTCACCTGCGACAGGCGCGCGCCGGCGCGCATCCGCTCGGTGCGGTAGATGTGGGTGGCCAAGTCGCGGTCGCCAAGCGTGAACCAGTGCGGACCGTAAAAACGATCGAGCGCCTCGAGCGTCGCGTGCGAATCGTTTTCGCGGCCATAGCCCAGCGTCCGGTTGACCACGCCCGCGAGCGTATAGGTCACGGTGTCGATATCGGGCGAGACATGGAGGCCATAGAAGATGTCGTCGTCGCCGGTGTTGACGACGATCGACATCCTCTCAGGCGCAACCCGACGCGCCAGGCCGCGGATGAACTTAGCAGCACCCACTCCCCCCGCAAGCGTGGTGATCCGCGAGCGGGGTGGAAGTGGCAATCGGGCGCGCCCCATTGGGAGCCTTTTTTCCGTAGAGTTTTTTGTAGAGGGTGTTGCGTTCGACGGCGACGCGGCCCATCGCGCGCGCTTTTTCCTCGATCAAATCGACCGGTACGAACTCGCCGGATTCGCCACCCGCTTGTGCGGTGATGCTCTCCTCCATCAGGGTGCCTGAAAAATCGTTGCATCCGGCCTTGAGCGTAAGCGCGGCGAGATCGGGGCCGAGCTTCACCCATGAGGTCTGCAGATTGTCGATATAGCCGCGCAGGAAGACGCGCGAGAACGCATACATCTGGAAGTCGAGTGTGCCGTTCGGGATCTCCTTAACAAGTCCTCTGCGGAACATCATCGTGTTCTGATGAATAAAGCGCAGCGGCACGAACTCGGTGAATCCGTGCGTCTCTTTCTGGATCGTGCGGAGCAGGTTCAGGTGATTGACTACCTGGCGCGGAGTTTCGATATGCCCGTACATCACGGTCGAGGTGGTCGGCACTCCGGCGGCGTGCGCGCTGGTGATGATATCGACCCACGCCGCGACATCGACCTTTTTGTGCGAAAGGATCTCCCGCACAGAATCGTCAAGAATCTCGGCCGCCGTGCCGGGAATCGACCCTAGACCGTGATCGCGCAGCATCGCGATATATTCCGGATATTCCATGTGCACACGCTTGGCGCCGTACATGATCTCCATCGGAGAGAACGCGTGGACGTGGATAGCCGGGAACGCGCCTTTGATCACGTCGAGCAGGTCGCGGTACTTAAAGGGTGGCATCTCGGGATTAATCCCACCCTGCATGCAGACTTCGGTGGCGCCACGCGCGACCGCGTCGGCGACTTTGCCGAGGATAACCTCGTCGGAATGGTCGTAGGCGTCGGACTCCCAACGCTGGCGTTTGAAGCCGCAGAACTGGCAGCCGACAAAACAGATATTGGTGAAGTTGAGATTGCGATTTACGACATAGGTGACTTCGTCGCCCACATCTTCGGCGCGCGCGAGGTCCGCGCACTTCACCAGGGCGCGCAGATCGTCGCCCTTCGCGGTGTAAAGCGCGAGTCCTTCTTCGGGCGTGATTTCAATTCTCGCGCGGCTGTTTTCGAGCGGTGCTCGAACGGTGGGCGAGGCTTTGGCAAGGAGCACCTCGACCGGGGTCGCTGCGATTTCGTTAACCCAGTTTCGCCAATCGGCAAGATTCATGATGCT
>JAKAVX010000671.1 GCA_021827465.1 Deltaproteobacteria bacterium
CGCATTCCTCGTCGGCGATTCGCAATGTCACGCTGGCAGAGTCGTCGTCGGGCAAGTCGAATGGAATTTCGTCGGGATTCCACTCGACGACGGCGATGCCTTCCCCGTCTCCGGCTTCGTAGCCCCAGCCGTCGAAGCCGTCGATTTTGCGGCGATTAAATATATCGAGGCGTCGGCCGCCAGTGACACGGCGCAACGTCGCATAAAATTCTTCGGGTTTCTCGCTGTGTTCGCCGCGAGGCGCTGCGAATTCAGGATCGATCTGTAGCAACTAGCTATCTCCTATTTACTACTACGTATAAGGGCCGGCTGAGAGTGTTCGCGTTTTCGGGCGCGATGCTCACGGTGCTCACTGTATAACCGCGCATTTCGCTGGCAGCGCGCGCAGCACATCAATCGGGACGGATGCGCAACCGTGATGCGTAGTGATCAGCACCCACGCGCCGACTATCCGAAGATCGATGGGCGGATCGCATCGCACGCACCTAAGCGGCGATGTGGGTCGCGTAGTCCATAACCACGCGCAACCGCACGCGGCGCATCGAACGAACATCGCGGCTTCGTTATCAACGCGCGACGCGCGCGGGTGGTTTTCACTGTCGCATCTGACGACAGTGAAATCTTCGCTGTATATTTGCCTAGCTGCCTGCCGCCAGGGGTACTTTTTCCGCATTATTCCGCCCCTAGTAACCGTGAAAAGTCCTTAAAAATAGACTTCTTTCGCTTATTCCGCTTTTTCCGCATACCTAATAGTCTGACGCAGGTCATCGATCAGCCAGCGAGAGTCCAAACCTCAACCGGGCGCCCATTCGTCTTGCGTTCGCTAGGTGTTGCAATGCCCAAATCCTTTAGCCGTTCGAGTCCTTGTGTGATGCCCGTTTCGTTGTAGTGGCCGGAAAGCGCTTTGTTGATCTGAGTGCGGGTTAGTCTAAAACCTTGGGCGGTGCGCAAAGAGGCGATGATGGTGTCAAGCAGTTTGCTACCCAAGCGATTGCCGAAGATGTGACGGGCTGAGTCTTCGCAGTATTGCCAGACCGCAAGCGCAGCTTTCAAATCAGAGACAGCGATCTCACTGACGCCGCGCAGGGCTGCATAGATCACGGCGAGGCGCAGCGTTTGGGCTTCAGCGCGAGAGAGTATCGCACCCAAGAGGCCCGGTCGGTTGCTACTCAAAGTGCGATAGTGTTCGGCCCACATCGCACGGGCCGCAGGCGACCAAGTGAGACGTGCCAATCCACGGGCACACTCGATGGCAGTCCGAAGCCGCGTTGTGAAAGTGTTCAACACTTCAGTATCTATTTGCCCACCATCGGGCAGGAACTTTGATCGCTTGACGCATAGCCACAGAAAGCGATTACCAAAGCCGTTAACCGCATCAGTTTGGCTCATCAGTTCAAGCAACTCATGCTTGGTGATGTGGCCGACTATCGAAACATGCGCACTTGTGGCTCTGTCGGGAGAGCCCTTCGAGAGGACGGCAAGATCGCCTTGGTCCCACGCCATGCGCAGAACGTCGCCTAGGGTGTTGCCTTCTCTGGCGGCTACCTTAAGGACTTGGGAAAATTCAGGCTGGTAGGCCAGCAATCGCTTATCAGCAACGCCGGGATCGATTACGTCCTCTCTACCGGCTTTGGCAATGCGGCAGTCTCGGACAGCACTGATCAAACCTTCGCCAGATGAGAGTCCGGACTTGATACAGCCATCAATTCACTTTTCGTCACATGCACCGATCACCTTGCGGGCATGCTGCCAGGACGTACCCTTGCGGGCACTGGCCGTGGGGCCAACCAGAACAGCGAACAAGTTGCAGTAGTGTTTGGTGGCCTCAACCTCGAAATGGGCTGAGCGGTCGATCACATTACCGAAGGCAACGAGGAACTGAATAAGTAGCGCGATGGGATCGGACTCAGTGTGAGGTTCGATGAGATGAACGAAATCGCCCGCGAGTCCACGGAGCGCCCCGGAATCCAACTTGGGATAGCCGTAGGGATCGACAATAGGAGGGCTACCGTTGCTGTTTGCGTCGTCGGCGTGGTGATTGTCGTGGCGATCAGTTGAAACTGCGATTGGGAAGGCTGCCATCAGGTTCTACCTACTTACCTTGCGGAAAAAGCGGAGAAAGCGAAATAAGCCGTAAACACTGAGGTTTTCGCATTGGATAACTGCGGAATAAGGCGGAAAAAGGTCCTAGGCATTGAGGTTTTCGCCGCCGTTGCAGTCGCGCGCGATTGTCTCGCGCACAGGATCAGCGCCCCGTGGATCGTCCGGCGGGTAAAGGCGCGTCCATGCGCCAGGCCCAAACGCGGTGACCAGTTCGCGGGTACCGTTCAACTCGCCGTAAGGCGCATCGATAAATTCGAGCACTCCGCCCCGAGTGATCTCATAATAATCGGCGACGACGCGGACACGCGCCCCGCGCCCGACCGTCTCGACGAGCCAATGACGGCGCGAATCGGTTGTTGCAGTAGGTTTTGAATGTGCTAAGTTTGGGGTATCCATTTCTATTCCTGTGCGATCAGCGGCGTTAACCTGGGCAGGGGGCGCCGCTTTTCGCGTTTTAGGGTTTATGCGCTCGCGCGCGTTTGCGGTGTGTCGCTGGCTGGCTCGGGATTCAAAAGGCGCTTTAACTCTTCAGCGGAGACTAGCATCCGACCGCCGATGGTGATCGTGCGTACTCTACCCTCACGCACCAGTTTGTAGGCCGATGCACGGCTGAGTTTGAGTTCGCGCCCCATCTCTTCGACCGTGAAAGCAAATGCCATATCGTTTCTTTTCAAC
>JAKAVX010000672.1 GCA_021827465.1 Deltaproteobacteria bacterium
GCATATCTCGCAGATTCCGATTGCGGCAGCGCGCGAAGACGCAATAATTCGTGTGTGGCAACGCGATCCCATGCGCGGCGCGGTTGAAGTACACGACGTGCCCGTTGTATCTGAACTGCGCATGACGCTTGGCGAGTTCGACCTGTTCATCGATACCGGCGCAGAGCGGCAGCTGCGAGATATGCGCACGAAAGGCGTTCCCAACGAAACCGGTGGTGTGCTTCTCGGGTACTACGATTTCAACATCGGTGCCGCCATGGTCGTCGCCGGTCTTCCTGCTCCACCCGACAGTAAGACCAGCCCTGGTTCGTTTGAGCGCGGCATCGCCGGGCTGGCGGAGGCTGTTAACGAAGCCTCCAAGCGAACCGCAGGAATTGTTGGCTACATAGGCGAATGGCACAGCCACCCACCCGGTCACTCCGCCTCGCCCAGTAGAGACGACCTCATCCAGCTCGTCCATCTGGCCTTGGGCATGGCCGATGACGGCCTCCCAGGTGTCCAACTCATCGTGGGCGAACATGATTTGCAAGTTTTGCAAGGCACGGTGAAGTGATGAGCAAAAAACAGCATCCCGATATCGCTCAGGAGTATGCAGGCGACGCTTCGCTCGCGTTGGAAGATCGACCAGTCATCTTTCGCAGGAATGCAATATGCCCAGTAAAATGATCTTACAGATATGGGATGTGCAGCATGGTGCGTGCGCCATGCTCACCCACGAAGCTGAGAACGGCATGCAGGGGAGGCTGGCGATGATTGATTCGGGCGACAACGGACTGACGGGCTGGAAGCCGAGCACTTACATCAAGCGTCACCTGAGGCGCGACGTGCTGGACTACCTGTTCATCACGAATGCAGACCTCGATCACATGAGCGACCTCGACAACCTGTGGAAAGAGGGGATCACCGTTTCCTCGTTCTCCAGGAATCGCAGTGTGTCACCGTGCGCCTTGAGGATCATCAAGGAAGCGAACGGCGAATTGACCGACGACATCAAGCGGTATCTGTCCCTTCACACCGACTATGTCCACCCTATCGACGCGCCATTCGATCAGAACATGGGCGGCATCACGGCGACCACATTTTGGAATCCGTATCCGCGTTTCTATGACACGAACAACTTGAGCCTTGTCGCGTTCTTCAAGTTCGGGCCGTTCAAGATACTGTTCCCGGGCGACCTGGAGGAGGATGGCTGGTTGGCGCTGCTGGAGCAGCCGACATTTCGTGGTGAGCTGGCCGGCACCACCGTTCTGGTTGCGTCTCATCATGGTCGGACAAATGGCTACTGCCAGCGCATATTCGACTACTTCAAGCCGCAGGTGGTCGTCGTCTCGGACAAGTCGATCGCCCACACGACGCAGAAGCCGCACTATCAGTACGTCGCCTCGGACAATGGCGTGCTGGTCTCCAACACCAACAAGCGCCGACGCTGCCTGACGACACGCAAGGACGGCTGGATTCTGTTCAAGGTGTCGGACACCGGTAGCTATACGGTCACCACGGAGTACGGCGGATGAAGGACATCAAAGGCTACAGCAGCAAGACGCTCAAAGGTCGAAACCTCGCGTGGCTCGTTGCGACACTTGTTCTGGACGTCCTCGTGCTCTTGGTCATCGCGTTCCATACCGCGATTGACGATCTGACTCCGACGAGGCTGGCAGTTATTCGCGCGAGCTTGACTGCGCTTTTGCCCATCCCGGTATTGATCCTCTCGTCGCTCATCTCGTCTGATCACAAAGCCATCTTGGTGTTCTGGCGTCTCAAGCATCCGCTGCCTGGCGCGCGGGCTTTCTCGGTGCATGCACCGGCCGACCACCGCATCGACCTCGTGAAGCTGAAAAAGAACGTGGGGGAGTTCCCCGTCGCTGAAAGGGATCAGAATTCGAAGTGGTACGGGCTCTACAAACAGGTCGATTCAGATCCATCCGTCGTGGACAGCCACAAGAACTATCTTCTGTTCCGCGACATTGCGGCAATGTCGCTGCTTCTTGTGCCGGCGCTGCCCTTGGTACTCTACCTCAGCGGCGTCGATTCAACGCGCATGCTGGTCTCCGCAACTTGGTTCATGGGGCAATATCTAGTGACGGCGTTTGCCGCACGAACCACTGGCATTCGTTTTGTGCAGAATGTATTGGCTGTTCATGCAAGTCGCAAGGTCATCGGCTCGAAGTCGGCAGTATCCAAGGGCGCTGCACCCGCCAACGAGCGGGCAAGTTCCTGACCCGTGTCAAGCGCACGAGCACCCCGAGCCGCGCGGCGCGAGATCGGTGAGGATAGCCTTGGGGCAGTTCCCCAAGAGCCTAGGCGGGGGAGGGCTAAGACGGGTAAAATGCGCTTACAGACGACGGCGATAGTTGACGATCGATGCGGAAGAGTAGCCGCCGCGCAAACCGAGTCCATCTCCCGCGCCAGCAAAAGCGCTCATTTTTTGACGGTAAAAGTGACGGTAAATGTCGATGCTAGACTTCAATAGAACCAATACCCACGCTGGTTTCAAGCCATTGGAAACAATTGAGTGAGAGTGAAATAGGGTCTTTCGGGGACTATCGTTACCTATCGAAATTAATACATAACATGTTGATTTTTAAATAAATACGTCGCGATGACTATCGGTAACTATCGCCAGCTAGCGGAGCAAGTTGGCGGTAAGGGTGACGGTAGATCCCAGAGGCCGGATTGGTTTAACCACCACCGACTTCTGGAATCCTTGGGATATATCCCTCCGGCAGAAGCTGAGGCACAATATTACCAGAAACTCGCCCGTCAGGCCGGTAAAG
>JAKAVX010000673.1 GCA_021827465.1 Deltaproteobacteria bacterium
CAACCAGGGAGTGATCTCGCGCCGCTGGATCGTGCCCAACCGGTTTACGACTTTCAGGCAGTATTTCTATTGAGCGGGAATACGTGCCGGTTGAAGCTCGCGATTATGTCCGCGGGCTGGATACTCACGTGTCGGAGCGTGATAACAAAGCGTGATAACAAGAAGTTACTGTGCGCCTGCGGTCCTGCCGGGGAGAATTTGAAGTCTCCTCGATTCGGCGCATCGCTACGCCGTCAAACTTACGCGCGGAGGTTTCTCATGAACCGCTCGCTTCCGATTGTATCCCTAATGGTATTGCTAGCCGCGTGCATCGCGCCGTCCGCGTTCGGACAGGTCGAACCCGGCGACGTCATCACGCCCGCGAACGCCGCGAAGGTCGCGGGCCTGGTGAGTCCTGGCAATTATGTGCTGGTGCGCCAGGGAATGCAGATGGACATCGTGAAGACCGTCAGTTATCCGTGGCCGCCGCCTTACAAACAGGCCACAGAGCAATATTCCTCGCAGGTAAAACTCGGCGCGCACGGCACTCCGAAGGGTTACAATGCCGGTCTTCCATTTCCGAATCTGGACGCGAACGATCCGCAAATCGCGCTCAAAATCATGTGGAATTATGAATTCGGCCCCGCTTACACCGATGATCTGGATTCGCGCAATGACCTTATCGTGGACTACGCGCCGGGACATCCGGGTAATCCGTTCGAGAGTTATCCGGTCGGTCATCTTGCGGTCTATCACAATGTCGGCCGAACCGAAGTTAGTCCGGTGCCGCGCGATCCCGACAATCAGAGCGGAATTTCGGAGCGGATCGCGCTTGGTCCCGTCATGATTCCGATCGAACCGCCTTTCTGGCAGGCGCCGTGGACCTCGTTAATCTGGTATCGCTACGATAGTCCGAAGCGTGTCGATCTGGTCTGGAACGGCGACTCGCCGTGGACCGCGGCTTCAAGCGCGGGGTCGCTGGGAATCGGGATGACGTCGACCAGTTGGATGCTCGAGAACTCGTTCCTCGGCAACCTTGACGCGGATTCGCTATTCGGTTTTTCAGGCAAGCTGACGGACTGGAATTTCAAATTCCTCGGGATCCGTAACATGCTCGCGAGTGTTCACGCAAAGTCGTTGCCCGCCAAGGCCTGCGCGGCCGACGGCGACCGCACGATTTGTCCGGAAAACTGGGAGATGCGCCGGGTTTATGTGATCGAGGCTGACGCGAAACGCGCCGGTTATCTTGGCGACCGGCCGCCGATTATCAGGCGGATTTTATACATCGATGCGGAGGGATGGTTTATCACCGCGTCGGATCAGTACGACCACAACGGGCAACTCTGGAAGACGCTCGCGATTTTCAACACGGTGCGTGACCGCGAATTTCCCGATTCGAGGATATCGATATTTCCATTTCCGCGCCTGTTCCAGACCGCGATGGTGGATGAGGACGTGCAGAGCGGCTACTCGACGATTCTGTACACGCCTAATCCCCAGCGGCCGGATCGCGACACATGGTTCATCAACCAGGGTGTGATATCGCGGCATTGGATTGTTCCGCAGCGCTTCACGACGTATAGGCAATACTTCTTCTAACACCGGCTGCGCGTTTATCCGCCGAGCGTTATATTGCCGAGAAAATCCCGCGTGCGATCGAGATGACGCTTGAGGTGCGCGCGGACTACGCGCGCCACCGTGTCGTCGAGACGCCCGAGCACGAGCGCGGCGGCGAACGCGGCGACGACGGCTTCCATCGCACGATGGTCGGGAGGAGTTCGCCGGGCGCACCTGAGCCCGGCCGCCGCCGCCTTTTTCAAATCGCCCAGCCGGCGTCCGAGATGCTTCGGCGCAAGCCGCGCGAGTGCCGCCATCGTTGCCCGCAAATCCTTCAACTCGTCGGCGTTGTAGCGAGCTTCGCGCTCGTGGATGGCCGCCGCCCGCGCGAGCATCGCGGCAACGTACATCGCCTGCCCCTGCGCGTATGGTGAAGTGAGCTCGGGAATCAGGATTCCCGCCACCGTTCCCTGCAAGCGGGTGAGTAATTCATTGACGGTCGGCCGCAGCATCGCGATTCTCCGCTAGACGAGTTTGAGTTGAAGCGCCAGGTCGTCGAACAACGGCGCAAGTAGCTGCTCGAGAAACGGCATTTGCGCATCGGCGGTGCGGCCTTCGGCAAAATCGCAGATGCCGGTCAGGCAGATCGTCGCCATCTTTGCGTTGCCGAGCACCTGGTAAAAGAACAATCGTTCGCGATCGATCGCACGCCGGGTCCTTTCCTCGTAGAGGCGGTAAAACGCCTCGCGCTCCAGCAACCCCGCCGCCAATTCGCCGCGTCCCCAGAACATCATTGTCGCCCATCCGAGGTCTTCCATCGGATCGCCGAGGTGCGTCATCTCCCAATCGAGCAGCGCGAGCATTCCGGTTTCGTCGTAAAGATAATTCCCCGAGCGGTAGTCACCGTGAACGACCACGACGCGGTCGGAGACGACTGGATTGGCGGCGAGCCACGCAAACGCGGCGTCGAGAATCGGGTAATGCTCGCCCATCCGGTCGCGGTCGTAGATTTCGCGCCAATGTGCGGCCTGCGCACGCGCGATGTCGCCGGGGCTTTTTGGCTCGCCGAGAAATTCCAAGCCAAGTTCGCGATAATCAAGCGATTGGAGCTTGGCAAGTTGGTCAACGAACTGAAGCGCGATCTTCTCACGCAGCGATGCCGGTTCGCTCTCGGGAAATGCGCCGCCCGAGGTGCGCCCCGGTGCGCGATGCATGATCAAGAAAGGACGATCCAT
>JAKAVX010000674.1 GCA_021827465.1 Deltaproteobacteria bacterium
GCGCAGGCTTCTGGTCCAATGCGGATCGGCCTTGACGTGAAGTTCAAGAAAAACTTTAGATCCAAGGATCTCTTCGAGTTCGAGCCGCGCGGCGGTGCCGATTTCCTTGATCATGCGGCCGCCCGCGCCGATCACAATCGCCTTGTGCGAGTCGCGTTCGACCACGATCAGCGCGGCTATCCTGATGAGTTTGCGCTCAGGCTCTTCGACGAACTGTTCGACCCGGACCGCGCTGGTGAAGGGAATTTCCTCGTGAACGTTGAGGAACAGTTTCTCCCTGATAACCTCGCCGGCGAGCGTCCGTTCGCTCTGGTCGGTGTACTCGTCCTCGGGCATCAGCGACGGTCCCTCGGGCAGCAGATTCTTTATCGTCTCGAGCAGTTCCGCAACATTCTCACCA
This sequence comes from Deltaproteobacteria bacterium, assembly GCA_021827465.1. The sequence continues at coordinate 401 of JAKAVX010000674.1, forward strand.
GTGAGCGCGCTGACCGGCACGATCTCGGCGTCGGGAGCGGCTTCGCGGCACTGTTCGAGCATCGGGAGAATCCGTTCGCGCCCGATGAGATCGATCTTGTTGACGACAAGCACTTTGGGCCGGGCGATCGAGTTCATCTCGGCGATAAACGCGCGGTCGCGGCGGTCGAGTTGGGGCGCGGCCTCGACCACGCCCATCAGGACGTCGCCCTCGGCGAGCGCGCGGCGTGCGGCCTCGACCATGCGGCGATTGATCAGGCGCTCAGTCTCGTGGATACCGGGCGTGTCGATGAAGATGACCTGGGCGTCGGGGCCGCTCAGAATTCCGAGGATGCGCCGGCGCGTGGTCTGCGGCTTCGGGGTGACGATTGCGACCTTGCGGCCGACGAGGCGATTGACGAGCGTGGATTTTCCCACGTTCGAGCGCCCGCCCATTGCAACGAAGCCGCATCGATGTCTACTTTCCGCGTTCACGTAACTCGTCTTCAATCCGCATCAGCGCGGCGCGTGCCGCAGCCTGTTCACTCTGTTTCTTGCTACCGCCCTCGCCGACTCCAAGCTCGCGGCCCGCGATACGGATACGGGTCGTGAAGCGCTTGGCGTGGTCGGGACCGCGCGCGGATATCAGTTCGTAGACCGGCTGCGCACGGAAGCGGCGGTAGGCTATTTCCTGGAGCTCGGTCTTGTAATCGCGCTCGGCGGCCGGACCGCCGATGTCGTCGACGAACAACGACTCGACGACGCGCTGGGCGGGGCCGAGTCCGCCGTCGGTGTAGATCGCGCCGATAACTGCCTCGAAAGCCGCGGCGAGGATCGAAATTTTCTCGCGTCCGCCGCTTTTCTCCTCGCCCTTGCCGAGCCTCAGCATGTCGCCGAGCGCGATCGTCTGGGCCTTGAGGGCAAGGGTACGGCCGTTGACGATCGAGGCGCGCTGCTTGGACAACGGGCCTTCCTTCGCCTCTGGAAAACGGCGCATCAGCATATCGGCAATGGCCAAATCGAGAACCGCGTCGCCAAGGAATTCAAGGCGCTCGTAATGCGCGTCGGTTCCGATCGCGGCGCTCGGATGAGTGAGCGCGGTCATCAGAAACTCGGGACGAGCGAACCTGTATCCCAGTCTGGTTTCGAGTTCGGCAGTAGCGGTCTGGGCAGACTCAATTGGCTTCGGCTCGGGCGGCGGCGCGGCCCTGAACCGAAACAATCTCCCCAACCACCTGGGCGCCTTCGACAAACGAAGCCTCCACCTCAACTTCTTGGTTGCTCAAGTCGAAGGGACTGCGCGTCGATACCCGCACATAATTGCGGCTATAGCCGCCGATCCCCCCGTCCTGCCTTTGTTCTTCAAGCAATACTTTAAGTCTTTGTCCGACGAAGCGCTCCATGAAGGCCGCGCGCTTTCGTTCTCCCACCAGCCGCATCACTGCGGCGCGGCGCTTTATCTCGGCCGGCCCCACCTTGCCGGGCATCTTGGCCGCGGTGGTTCCGGCTCTGATCGCATACGGGAAAACGTGCAGGTACGCGAGCGCAAGGCTTTCGACAAACTTCATCGAGGCCTCGAACTCACCCGCGCTCTCGCCGGGAAATCCTACGATAACGTCGGTCCCGATCGCGGCGTCGGGCATCGCGTCGAGAACCCGCTCGACCCGATCGCGGTAGAACGCGGTATCGTACCGTCGGCGCATTGTCTCCAACACCCGGTCTTCCCCTGCCTGAAGCGGCAGATGGAGATGCGGACAGAACTTCTCGCTTGATTCAATTATAGCGATTATTCGATCGCTTAGCTCCTCGGGGTCGAGCGAACTGATTCTGACCCGCGCGATCGGGGAGCGCTCGGCAACCATCTCCAGCAATCGCGCGAGATCGACCGGCGGGTCGAGATCGCGCCCGTAGCCGCCCAGATGGACGCCCGAGAGGATGACCTCCTTGAAGCCGCGCTCATAAAGCTCGTCGAGCACGCTGATCACCCTGCGCGGCTCCACGCTTCGCGAGGTGCCGCGCGAAACCGGAACGATACAGAAGCTGCAGAACTGATCGCATCCCTCCTGCAGCTTCAAGAAGGCGCGCGTCTGCCCTTCCATCGCGACGCCGCTCAGCTCGATCTCGCCGCGAACCTTGCGCAGGTTGGAGACCATCACGCGCTCCGGTGCGTCGCCCATCACGGCGCGTTCCAGATCGTCGGGCCGGGCGAGGCCGACCACTGCGTCGACCTCATGTGCGCGCGAAAGCGCGGCCGGATTCGCCTGGGCGAAGCATCCCGTCATGACGACGCGCGCGTTGGGATTCAGACGGCGCGCGCGCCGCGCGAGTCTCAGGCTCTCGGAATCGGCGCGGTCGGTAACGGTGCAGGTGTTGACGATATAGACATCGGCA
>JAKAVX010000675.1 GCA_021827465.1 Deltaproteobacteria bacterium
AAGCCCGACCGCCGCGATACGCGGCGCGCGCATCGCCAGCGGAAACAGCATCCTGTCCGCCCGGAAGCCGAGCTGGCGAGTCGCCTCGGGCCGCTCCAGCGACGCGACCGCGCCCACCGTGCCGATCTTCGTTACGCGATCGTCGAGGCGAAAACCGCACGCGAAGGCGTAAGGCCCTCCGCCCGACCATCCGAACACCGCGAAGCGGCCGAGCCCGAGCGCGTCGGCGAGCGCGCGCACGTCGTCCGCCCAATCGAGCATCGTGCGCCCGGGCCTGGGATCGGAAAGGCCGATTCCGGGGCGGTCGGGCGAAATCAGACGGACGCCTTTTTCGGCGCATAGGGGCGCCGCGAATGCGACGTCGAGCCGCGAGCTCATCGCGCCGTGGCAGCTTATGATCGCAACGCCGCGCCGGTCGCCGTATTCGGCATACCCGAGCATCCGCCCGTCCGGCAGCCGAATCCTGTCCTCGAAGGCGTGTTCCACCCGGCGTTCGCGCGCGGCGCTCAGGCGTTCATTTCAGATTTTCGGCGAACAGGCCGAGGGTCAGATGCCATGCGTCGCGGGCCGCGTCGGGCCATCGTTAACCTCCAACGGTGCTGGATTGCGCGCGAAGCGCCGGGGCGCGCCGATGCGCACGCTATTCGGCGGCCCTCACCGGGATGAATCCTTCAGTGCCGCTGCGCAACCTTATCTGGAGCCATCCGCGAGTGATTCCGATCACGCGCACATAGCCCTTGCGATGGACATGGGCGAGCACCCGGCTCGAACTGTCGGGCTCCTCGTAAACCGGCGAATTGTGGGTCAGGTAAAAGACCTTGTTGATGCGTTTGATCTTGGGACGGGCAGCCGGCGCGGTGGCGGCTTCGGCGGGGGTCGGCGATGCGGCCGGAGCGGGCGCGGCGACCACGAGCTTCGGATTGAGCGCGCGAGCCTCGGCGAATTCGGCGTCCGCCTCGGCCGAGCGATTCGGCTCGGAACTCAGGAGCGTGGCGAGATCGAAATGCGCCTGCGCGTCCTTCGGGTCGAGTCCGATCGCGGTGCGAAGCTCGGCTTCGGCCTCGGCCGACTTGTCCTGCTTGCCGAGAATCCCGCCAAGGGCGAGGCGATAGGCCGGCTTGGTCGGATCGAGCACGACCGCGGCGCGATACTGCGATTCCGCGTCGCCGTTTTTGCCCTGCGTGGCGTAAAGGCGGCCCAGCGAGAGATGCGCGGCGGCGTTGCTCGGATTCAGTTCGAGGACCTTCATGAACTCGGCCTGCGCGGCGGCGGTTTTGTTCTCGACCACGTACAGGTTGCCGAGCGCGACGTGGGTGCGGATATCGTTGGGCGCAAGCTGCACCGCCTTCTGGTAGTTCTCTTCGGCCTTGGCGAGATTCGTCGCCTGCATCGCGGCGTCACCCGCGCTCAGGTAATTCTGGACCGAGTTGCCGGCGCGGCATCCGAACAGAAACAGCGCTGCAACCAGTCCAATCGCGGTGCTCAGGTGCGTAAGGTTTCGCGCTTCGACAGACATAGAAGGGCTCCTTTTCGACTTTCCTACGGCTTCGCGAAACCAGACAACGACGAAGCCGTTCGCCGGGAATTTAAGCATCATTCCGCTCTCCAGGGTAAACCGCGAGGCCTTTTCCCATTGGACTGCCAGAATGGGTGGGTTATAAACAATGCCGTGCGAGTCGTTCTTATCGCCGCAAAGCATACCGCGCTGGCAAAGACGCGGCTTGCGCCAGTTATCCCCGACGCGGAGCGCAGGGTGCTCGCCCAGGCGATGTTCCGCGACGTGCTGGCGGCGGCGGGGGCTTCGCGGATCGCCGAGCGGGTCGCGGTGGTTTCCTCGGACCCGACGCTGCTCGAAATCGCAGCCGCAAGCGGCGCGCGGACGATCGACGAAGCGGTTCCGCGAGGGCTGAACGCGGCGGTCAGGATGGCGACCTCGATGCTGGTAGAGGCGGGCGCGACCGAGCTCTGCACGGTGCTGTCGGATATTCCGCTGGTGACCGGCGCGGATATCGACGCGGTATTCAGCGCGATACCGGGCGAGGGCGGCGTGGTGCTGGTGCCGTCGCGCGATTTTTCGGGAACGAATATCATTGCGCGCGCGCCCGGCGACGTGATTTCGACCATATTCGGGCGTTTGAGCCTGGTGAAGCATCTGGAAGAATGCAGACAAAGGGGACTGGCGTGCGAGGTGCTGCGGCTGGCCGGGCCGGCGCTCGACCTTGACTTGCTTGCCGACCTGATGGAATTCGTACGGGTCGGCAAGCCGACCAACACGCTGAATCAGCTTTCCCGCCTGGGGATCGCTCTCGACTGAAGTTCGGCTGCGAATGGCGATAGTTTCGATGATCGAAGGGCTCGGGGAGTACATCCTCGAAAGCATCACGGCGCTTGGGAAGTTTATCCTGTTCCTTGCGAGCGCGCTTTTTCAGGTGTTCTCGCCGCCGTACAAGCTCAGGCTTACCATAAGGCAGGTCAGGATTATCGGCGCCGAGTCGTTCCTGCTGATTGCGCTTATCGGCGCGTTCACCGGGATGGTGCTCGGGCTGCAGGGTTACAACACGCTTGCCCGATTCGGCTCGGAGGGAGCGCTTGGAACCGTAGTCGCACTCGTGCTGGTGCGCGAGCTTGGGCCGGTGCTGGCCGCGTTGATGATCGCGGCGCGGGCGGGCTCCGCGATGGCGGCGGAGTTGGGCTCGATGCAGGCGACTGAGCAGGTCGACGCGCTCACCGTGATGGCGATGACGGGAATATCGAGTTCTGT